>JALSJL010000334.1 GCA_026989405.1 Marinosulfonomonas sp.
TGTCGAGCTTCACAAGGGCCCGGAATTCGTTGCGATCCCAATCCTGAATGACCACGGTTTCGCCGCTGTCGGCCCGGGCTATCTGCGCCGGCGTGGGCTTTTCATAGTCAAACAGGTAGGACCGCTCGCCGCGCGACCGGATTTCACCGGAACTGTCGATCACATAGGCCTCTTTCAAACCGCGCTGGATAAGGCTCTGACCCTGGGTCAACAGCTGCCGTATGTCGCCGTCCGACATGAACGGGTTTTTCGCGCGGGCCTGTGTCAGCAGATTTGACAGCGCCTCGGCGTCCTCGATCAGATCACGCCGGTGCTCGGCCTCATAGGCCTGAGCAGCGGATAAGGAATTGCCCACAACCTGCTGGACTCGCTCGGAAAACCAGCCTTCAAGGCCGATGTTCACCGTCAGCGTCGCGAACACGGCCACCAGCACCGTCGGGATCAGCGCCATCAGCGCAAAAACGCCCGTCAGGCGCAGGTGCAACCTGGAGCCGGCCGATTTCGCCCGCCGCGCCGCGATCATCTGCACGACCCTTTGCAGCACAAGCGCCGCAACGACCAGCACATAGACAAGATCGGCCAGCAACACGAGACGCAGCTTGGGAGAGGTCGCGCCTTCCTGCAGGGGCCCGAGCACAAGAAAGGTCATCAGCGCCAATGACGGGCCGAGCACGAAAAGACTGACGGTTGCAATGTTCTGAAAACGCCGCTGGCGCCGGAGGCGAACCAGACGTTGCCACGTTCCCGCTCGGACACTTGCCCGCACGCTCTACCCTCACACAATGCCGCTCGCGCAGCGTTACCGCCGTGGTGGCTTGGCCGGCTGACACCGATTTGCCACTCTATTGTTGCGCTTTTACATCAATTTGCGGCGCCGTGTCACGCGGATATCCAGTTCCGTGATCTTTTTTCTGAGCGTATTGCGGTTTATTCCCAGCAAGTCGGCGCATTTGGCCTGATTTCCACCGGTTGCCTCAAGCGCAATCTCGATCAGCGGCAGCTCCATTTCCCGCAGAATACGGCCATACAGCCCGGCCGGCGGCAGCGCCCCGCCATGCAGATCGAAGTAACGGCGCAGTCTTTTCTCGACGCAGGCGGACAGGCGGTTGTCACCTGACGCCTCCCCCATGGTGTCGGCTGCCGGTTGCTGGCTCAGGATGGTTTCGGCTTCGGCGCGCGACACCTCTTCTTCGGTTCCCGTGACCACCAGCCGCCTGATCGTGTTTTCCAGCTGGCGCACATTGCCCGGCCAGCTGAACGCGCGAAACAGATCGCGGGCGGGTCTGGAAAGCCGGCGGGGCGGGTGCCCCTCGCGCAGCGCCCGGGCCAGGAAATGTTCTGCCAGAAGGTCGATGTCATCCACCCGATCACGCAGCGGCGGCACGCTCATGGTGACCCCTCCGAGACGATAGAACAGGTCGCTGCGGAAGCTGCCGGCCTCGATCATCGCCGCCAGATCGTCCTGGTTGGTGGCCATGATGCGGGGCGCGTTTTCGGTCAGCCCGTCGAGCATGCGCACGACCCGGCCCTGTAATTCCAGCGGCAGGTCGCCAATTTCGTCAAACAGCAAGGTGCCGCCGCGGGCCCGCGAAATCAGCTTGGCCGGGCCTTCGAGCGGCTCGAGGTCGGCGGCGGTGGCCACGACGAACGGCATCGAGCGGCGATCGGAAAAATCATGCACAGCCCGCGCAATCAACGACTTCCCGGTGCCGCTTTCCCCGGTGATCAGCACGGCAAGATCGGTGTTCATCACCCGGGCAACAAGTCGATACAACGCCTGCATGGCCTGTGTGCGGCCCACCAGCGGCAGGTCTTCGCCACGCACCGGCGGGGTGCTGGGCTGTGCGGGTCGCCGACGCCTGAGGTCAAGGGCCCGGGCCGCGCGCTTCATCAGGTCCGGCAGGTCGAAGGGCTTCGGCAGATAGTCGTATGCCTCCGCCTCGGCGGCCTGGATGGCGGTGACGATGTTGTTCTGGGCCGAAATCACGATCACCGGCAGGCCCGGCCGGCTTTGCGCGATCTTCGGCAGCGCCTCAAGCCCGTTGCCATCGGGCATGACCACATCGGTGATCACCAGATCGCCCTTGCCCTCATCGACCCAGCGCAGCAGCGTCACCAGCGACGACGTTGCGTGCACCTTGCAGCCCGCCCGTGTAAGCGCCTGGGTCAGGACCGTGCGGATCGTGCGGTCGTCATCGGCGACCAGAACCGTGCCATCCATCAGATATCCCCCTGCTTGCTGATTGCGTCAGCCGGTGCGACCGGAAGCGACAGGCGAAACGCCGTGCGCCCCGGCACCGAGTCGACGCTGATCCATCCCTGGTTTTCCGCCACGATCCTGGACACCAGCGCCAGGCCCAGCCCGGTTCCGTTTTCGCGCCCCGACACGAACGGGTCAAATATCGCCTCCATGAGATCGGCCGGTATGCCCGGCCCGTCGTCGACGATCTCGATCTGAAGCGGCAGCCGTGCGCCGGTTCCGTCCTTGCGCCGCAGCGACAACCCGAGGTCGAAATAGGTGCGGATGCTGATCGTTCCTCCATCCGGCCCGGCCGCCTCGGCTGCGTTTTTCAGAAGGTTCAGGATGACCTGGATCATCTGGTCGCGGTCCACCCATGTCGGCGGCAGCGAGGGGTCATACTCTTCGCGGATCACCATGTTTCCGGCAAACCCCAGCAAGGCCGACCGCCTTGCCCGGTCGAGAATGTCATGCACGATGACCACCTGCTTTTCCGGCGGGCGCAGGTTGCCGAACTGCTCGACCTGATCGAGAAGCGCCACGATCCGGCGGCTTTCGGCCACGATCAGATCGGTCATTTCGCGGTCGTCGCCTTTCAGGTTCATGGCCAGCAGTTGTGCGGCCCCGGTGATCCCTGCCAGCGGGTTCTTGATTTCATGGGCCAGCATTTCCGCCATGCCGATGGCCGACCGCGCCGATGACGATACCGTCTGCGACTGCCCCAGCCGATCCGATAGCTGGCGCGGCTCCATCACGATCAGCACTTCCTCCGGCACCCCGGTCATCGGCGCGAACTGGATGTTGCACTGCACCGGCGCACTGTTGCCGCCGGTCACGTCGACATTCTTGACAAACACCGGCGACAGGGTTTCGCGCACCCGCGCCAGCACGCCGTCCAGTGGCGCGTCGATGGCCAGCTTGTCAAAGACCGGCAGCCCCTCGAGCCGCCTGGCGGACGTGTTGAGAAACTGCTCGGCCGCCGGGTTGATCGCCGATATGACATCGCGCGCGCCAATCACGAAGGCCGGCACCGGCAGCGAGTTCCACAGGGGGCCGGCAACATGGCTCATGCGGCAAGCCTCGCGTTCGCGCCGAGCGCATCCTGCAACAGGCGCAACACGGCCTGCGGGGCGCGTTCGGTCAGCACTTGCCGGCGCAGAGCCGGAGGCGTCATCGCGCGGTCCATATACCAGCCCAGGTGCTTGCGCATGACCTTTGCACCCAGCTTCGCACCGTAAAAGCGCAACGCGTCGTCATAGTGGCGCGCAACCATGTCGGCCAGGGCCCTGCCCCGCGGGATCGCGGGCTCGGGGGTGCCGAATATTTCCGCCCCGATCCTGGCCAGCAGCCAGGGCTGGCCCTGAATGGCGCGCCCGATCATCACGCCATCAGCGCCCGACAGGTCCAGCGCGCGGCGGGCCTCGGCGGCGCCCAGAATGTCACCATTGGCAATGACCGGAATATCCACGGACGCCTTGATATCGCCGATCGCGCGCCAGTCGGCGCGGCCCTCGTAAAACTGGCACCGCGTGCGCCCGTGCACGGTCAGCATCTGCACGCCCGCGTCCTGGGCGCGCCGGCCAAGGTCGGCTGCGTTCAGCGTCGTGTCATCCCAGCCCAACCGGCATTTGAGCGTGACAGGCACCGAAACCGCGCCAACCACCGCCTCGATCAGCGAGAGCGCGTGGTCGAGGTCTTTCATCAGGGCCGACCCCGACAACCCGCCCACCACCTTGCGGGCGGGACACCCCATGTTGATATCGATCACGCGCGCGCCATTGGCTTCGACCATCCGCGCGGCCTCGGCCATCCAGCGGGCGTCGCGGCCGGCCAGTTGCACCGCCGAGTTCGCGACCCCATAGCCAAGCTCGGCGCGTTCGCGCACCCCCGGTTTGGCCTGTACCATTTCCTGGCTGGCAACCATCTCGCTGACCACCAGCCCGGCGCCGAAACCCTGCACCAGCCTGCGAAACGGCAAATCGGTAATCCCCGCCATTGGCGCCAGCAAGACCGGTGGGGCAAGGGCAACACCTGCCAATTTGATAGTCATGTGCCTAATCCTTGAGCAGTTGCGCCCCGGCTACCGCAAAATGGCTGGCTTGGCAATTCACCACCGGCCGATATGCGACGATATCGACGTTCGGCCTGTTTGTCGGCAACGCGTCGCGCATTGTCAGCAAGTTGCGCGCGCATTAAACAGTCGGAAACCGGGAGGGGCCATATGACCATATCAGCCGTGATCGTTGCTGCCGGGCGCGGGACGCGCGTGGGCGGGCATGTGCCCAAGCAATGGCGCGACCTGGGGGGGCGCGTCGTTCTGGCGTGGTCGCTTGAAACCATGCGCGCCTCGCCCCGAATTGCCAGGGTCGTCCTGGTTCTGAACCCGGACGACATGGGGCTGGCAGCCGGCTATGAGGCGCATGGCGACGTGGGCGTCGTCGCCGGAGGCCCGTCGCGAGATGCCTCTGTGCGGGCCGGTCTGGAGGCGCTGACAAGCACCGACACCAGCCGCGTCCTGATCCACGACGGCGCGCGCCCGCTGGTTGACCAAGCCATCATCGAGCGGGTCTGCGCAGCCCTTGACACCCACCCCGGCGCGGCCCCCGCGCTGGCAGTGACCGACGCGCTCTGGCGCGCACAAGGCGGGCTGGTCACGGGGGTCGAGCCGCGTGACGGGCTGTATCGGGCGCAGACACCGCAGGGGTTTCACTACCCTGAAATCCTGGATGCACACCGCGCCCATCCGGGCGGGGCGGCCGATGATGTGGAAATTGCGCGCGCCGCCGGCATGGCCGTGGTCATCGTCGAGGGCGCCGAGCACAACCTGAAGATCACGACCGAGGGTGACTTTGCCCGCGCCGAAATGTATCTCGCGGCGCGCGCGGACAGGGCAGACCGGGCGGACAGGAAGGATACACAGGACATGGACATACGCACGGGAAACGGTTTTGACGTGCATGCTTTTTGCCGGGGTGATCACGTCGTGCTTTGCGGCGTGCAGATTGCGCATGACAAGGCGCTGCAGGGGCATTCGGACGCAGATGTGGGCATGCACGCGCTGACCGATGCTCTTTACGGGGCGCTGTCCGATGGTGATATCGGCCGTCACTTTCCGCCGTCCGACCAACAATGGAAAGGCGCCGACAGCCGCCTGTTTCTTGAACACGCCATGTCCAGGGCGCGCGCACGGGGCTTTGCGCTGTCCAATGCCGATGTGACGTTGATCTGCGAGGCCCCGAAAATCGGCCCGCATGCAGCCGACATGACAAGGACGCTTGCCGAGATCACCGAAACCGACGCCGGACGCATCAGCGTGAAGGCCACCACGACCGAGGGCCTGGGCTTTCCCGGGCGCGGCGAAGGTATCGCAGCCCTTGCAACTGTCACGCTGGTGAAGCCATGAGCCGGTTCATCGCCACCGTTTTCTACGTCGGACTGCTGCGCCCGGCGCCCGGCACATGGGGGTCGGCCGCGGCCGTCCCGATGGCTTGGCTGCTGCACTGGTGGGGCGGGTTTCCGGCGCTTGCCATCGCCACGGTTGGCGCTTTTGCGCTTGGCTGGTGGGCCACGGCCTCCGCCACGGCCGGGCGCGATGACCATGACCCGTCCGAAATCGTGATCGACGAGGTCGTCGGCATGTGGATCGCGCTCTGGCCGCTGTCGGCGGGGCTCTGGCATGCGGGCGTCGACCCCTGGGTTTTCCCCTGGCCCGGCTGGGTCATGGGATTTGTCCTGTTTCGCCTGTTCGACATCTGGAAACCCGGCCCCGTCGGCTGGGCCGACCGGCGCCCGGATGCCTTTGGGGTGATGATGGACGATGTCATCGCCGGGCTGATGGCGGCCGTTCTGGTGGCGCTCGCCGGTGGCTTTGCGCATTGGGGCGGCGTGATCATGGAATACCTGCGATGGATATTCTGACCCTCGCGGAAACGGTCCTGAAGCGGGCGCGGCAGGCCGAGGCCCGCATCACCACCGCCGAAAGCTGCACCGGCGGGCTGGTCGCCGGTGCAATCACCGAGGTCGCAGGCGCGTCGGATATTTTCGACCGCGGTTTTGTCACCTACTCGAACCGCGCCAAGCAGGACATGCTCGGGGTCAGCCGGAGCGCGCTGGACCGGTTCGGCGCGGTGTCCGAACCCGTCGCGCGCGAAATGGCCGAGGGGGCCCGCTCGCAGGCGGGGGCCGACCTTGCGGTGTCCATCACCGGCATCGCCGGCCCCGGCGGCTCGGAGCACAAACCCGAGGGCCGGGTCTGCTTTGCCCTCGCCAATGCGCAGGGCACGCGCAGCCAGACCGTAGAGTTCGGCGCCATCGGACGTTCCAATGTGCGCGCGGCCGCGGTCAGGCACGCGCTCGTGATGTTGGCGGACGCCCTGCGCTGACCCGCTCAGTCCGGCGCGCCCGGGCGGTGTTGCGTCGTCAAGGCACGCACCAACCCTTGCAGATCGGGGCCGGACTGAATAGCGGCCCAGACAGCGCCGGCCCGTTCTGGCCCGATCAGCGCTTGCGCCTTTTGCCTGAGCTTGCCCGACAGCTCTTCGTGGGCCAGCGGATCGGCAAGATCGTGGCGCGCCCCAAGGGTCTCGCCCCCCTCCAGATGCACGGCGACGCAGGCTTCGGCCTCGCTCATCCGATCGCAGAACGTGACCTCGACCAGCCCCCGCAGTTGCGCGACCCGCAGGTCGCGGGCCGTTTCATCCGAAAAGGCCGCAAGCGAGGCGGTGTCAACGCCTGCCAGCCGCAACGCGGCCGCCTGACGAAAGCTGAACTTGGATTGCAGCCCATCCGCCGGATCGGAAATGTTGCAGACGTCTTTCCAGCGCGGGTGCGCGCGGATCACAACCCGCTCCACCCGGCGCGCGCCGATGGTGTCGGCAAGCGGTGCCAGCGCTTCCAGCATGGCATGCAGCCCATGGCAGCAGGCGTGAAACTTGTAGCTCACAGCGTTCATGAGCCAGGTTTCGCCCAGACCATCCAGTGCCGCCGGGTCGGCCTGACCGTGGTGGGTCTCGCCAAATCCCTGCGCACCGTCAAGCGCGCCGGCGGCCGACTCAAGGCCCGCCTGCGCCAAAAGCGCGGCCTCGACACCATTGGCCGCGGCAATCCCGGCATTCAGTGGCTTGCCCATGGTCCCGAACTGAGATTTCAGCCCGGACGCGCGGGTCGAAACGATCCCCAGCGCGTGACCGGTGGTCCGGGCATCCAGCCCGAGCAACCGCGCGGCGGCAAGCGTCGCGCCAAAGGCGCCGGCCGTCGCGGTCTGATGAAACCCGGCCTGATAATGCGCGCGCCCCAACCAGACGCCGATGCGCACCGACGCCTCGGCCCCGACCAGCGCGGCCGCCAGCATCGCCTCGCCGCGCGCGTCAACCGATTGGGCAACCGCCAGCGCCGCCGGAACAACCGCCGCCGACGGATGGCCGATATGGGCGAAATGCGTGTCGTCATAATCAAGCGCATGGCCAATGGTGCCGTTCACCATCGCCGCCATGCGCGCCGGAACCCGAAACCCCTGCCCCACAAGGCCGGCCTGCCGCGCGCCCGCCTCGGCGCGGGCCCGTTCGACCAGGACGCGCGCCACGGCCTGGTCGCGGCCCGCCCAGGCGCAGGCAGACCAGTCGAACAGGCAAAGGCGCATGACCGCAAGCGCGTTTGCATCGGGGCGTGCCTCCTGTGCAAATTCAGATAACCGTGTCGCCAGCATCGCTCCCCGCAGTTTCACCCGGCCCCATGCCTTGCCCGGCCCCATGCCTTGCCCGCGCCAGGGCGCATCTCCATTTCTTCTTTGATCCAAAATATCCCCGCCGGAGGCCCCGCCTGCACAGGCTCGACTCGGCTGCATGTCTCATGCGGGCGCACCATAAAGCGCCTTCGCGCGCGCCTCGAAAGCCTGCACGATGCGGTTCATCGCTTCGTTGAACACGACACCGATCACCTTTTGCAGGATCACATTGCGAAACTCGAAATCCACCGCGAAATCCACCTCGCAGCCGTCCTTGCAATCGGTGAACACCCAGTGCGAATGCAGATATTTGAACGGCCCGTCCAGGTAGTCGGTTTCGATCCGGTATTTTTCCGGCCAGAGCACGACCCGGCTGCCGAAGCGTTCGCGAAAGACCTTGAAAGAGATCACCAGGTCCGCCTCGACCACCTCGTGGTCGCCCAGGTCGGTGCGCGACCGGATGCGCGCCGCGGCGGTCCAGGGCAGGAACTCGGGGTAGCGCTCGATATCGGCCACCAGATCATACATCTGCCGGGCCGTGTAGGGCAGGAAGCGTTTTTCACTTGTTTTCGGCATGCGGCTCTTTGAACTGGTGACTTGTGCCTTCCATTTCGTAGACTGCGACCAGCTTTGCAAGGGGAAGTCATGCCGCACCGACCATATGTGATAGATCAGATGATTTCGGCCAAGTCCATCGCCGCCCGGATCGAGGATCTCGCGCGCGAGATCGAAGCCGCCTATGCCGATACCGAGAGGTTGATCGTGGTCGGGCTGTTGCGCGGGTCGTTCGTCTTCATCGCCGACCTCGTGCGCGAGCTGGACATGAACGTCGAGGTCGATTTCCTCGAGGCCTCTTCCTATGGCGACAGCATGGAAAGCTCGCGCGAAGTGCGCATCCTCAAGGATCTGCGTGGCAAGATCGGCGGCAAGGATGTGTTGCTGGTCGAAGACATCGTCGATACCGGGTTCACGCTCAAGCACGTTGTAAACCTGCTGCAATCGCGCAAGCCCCGCGTGATGAAAACCATCGCCCTGCTGGACAAGCCGAGCCGCCGCGAAGTCGACATCAGGGCCGACTGGACCGGGTTTGAAATTCCCGACGAATTTGTCGTGGGCTACGGCATCGACTTTGCGCAACGCAACCGCAACCTGCCGTTCATCGGCAAGGTTCGTTTTACCGACGAGTGCGAGGCGTGAACCTGCGCCCGTTTCTGCGCATGGCCAAATGGGCCCGCAACCCGCCATCGGAAAAACGCGTGAAACTCGTGCTCGTCGTCATTGCCCTCAGCCTGTTGCTGCTTGGCTATGAACGGTTGTTTGGCTGGCCCGACTGGCTGACACTCGACAACACACCGCGCGGGCGCATCAGCCGTTAGTCCGGGCGACCATGCGCCAGCCACTCTGCCCGCCGCGCAATTTCCGACACCAGCAGCTGACGAACAGCCTTGATGCGCGGCACGTCCAGAAGATCGGGGTGCCCGCCCACCCAGACCCCGACCTCCAGTTCGGGCAGGGTCCGGCCGCGACGCTCGAGGCGCGGGTCTGCGTCGCCCACCACGCAGGGCAACGGTGTCTGACCGGCACCGGTGGCCGCCAGTTCCCGCAACAGCATGTAACTGTCGGCCGAGCCGGTGATCGCACCAGGCTCGACATTCTCGGCCATCCATCCGGCATGGGCCGAATGGCCCAACCCGCCCCCGGGCGCCAGCCAGCGGTCGGTGCGGCAGCGCGGCAGCGCATAGATACAAAACCCCAGCCGTGCGGCCTCGGTCCCGGTCAGATCTTCGGGCAGGTTCGGGGCCGGCCGGACCGTCACATCCGCATGCATGCGCGAGAAGTCCAGATGGGCGTTGCTTGACAACAGTTCGATGTGCAGCTCGGTCAACCTGGCGCGCAGACCCGCAAGGACCGGCGGCAGGACGATCTGGCACAAGGAGTCCGTCGAGGTCACGCGCACCCGCCCGTGCAACGGCGCCCGCAGCCCGCGCAGGCGGCGGTTGACGGCCAGCATGGCCGTTTCCACTTCATGCGCGGCGTCGATCAGCTCCTGCCGCCCGGCGATCACCGCATATCCTGTTGGTGACTTTTCAAAGACATCCGTTCCGGCGTTGCGCTCGAAGGCGGCGACGTGGCGCAGAACCGTTGCATGATTGACGCCAAGCTGGGCGGCGGCCCGATTGACCGAGCCCGCCCGGGCCACGGCCAGAACGTATCGCAGGTGATCCCAGTTTTCCTGGTTGTGCATTATTGCACTATGCCACTGCAAAAATCGTGACTCCACATGTTTTTTCTCACAGCTATTCTTGCCGCAGGGGAATCAGCGACAACAGGAGAGATCAGATGATCAGGAAACTAACAGCAGCAGCCGTGGGGCTGGCCCTGGCCAGCAGTGCCGTCTTCGCGGCCAGCCACGGTGGCGGGCCGTTCGATGCCGCAATCAAGGCGCGCCAGGCCCATATGCAGCTTTATGCCCACAACCTCGGCATTCTCGGGGGCATGGCCAAGGGCGCGATGGACTACAACGCAGATCTTGCAACCGTTGCCGCAACCAACCTGGCGACGCTTGCCACCCTGAACCAGATGACCTACTGGCCGGAAGGCTCGGATTCGTTCGACAATGAAAACACTGCCGCGCTGCCGAAAATCTGGGACAATTTCCCCGACGTGGCCAAGAAGGGTCAGGCCCTGGCCGAAGCAACCGCGGCCATGCAGGCGGCGGCCGGCAACGGGCTTGACGCGCTTCGCGCAGCCATCGGGCCGGTTGGCGAAGCCTGTGGCGCCTGCCACAAAGCCTACCGCAAACCCAAGGAATAGGGTCGTTGGCTTGATCTGCCCGATCGCGCAATGACCGCGCGCTGGCTCAAACTGGGCGCGGCGCTGGCATTGGCCGGCGCTGCCGTCTACTGGATGACCTTGCCCGAAAAATCCGACCCGGCCGGGCTTGCCGGGATCAAGCCCGATGCCGAGCGCGGCCGGCAGGTGTTTTTGCAGGGAGGGTGTGCATCCTGCCATTCGGCCCCCGATGCCACGCGCGAAACCCGGTTCGTGCTGGCCGGCGGGCGCCGCTTTGAAAGCCCGTTCGGATCTTTCGTGGCGCCCAACATCTCGCCCCACCCGGATGCCGGTATCGGGCAGTGGCAAGCGCTTGATCTGGTCAACGCGATGCAACACGGCACCTCGCCGGCGGGCACGCATTACTACCCCGTCTTTCCCTACACGAGCTATCAGAACGCGACGCCGGACGACATCGTGTCGCTGTTTGCCTATCTCCAGACCCTGCCTGCCGACCCGACCCCCAGCCAGCCCCACGAGGTGTCGTTCCCGTTCAACATCCGCCAGGGTCTCGGCCTGTGGAAACTGGCCTTCCAGCGTCCGGGCTGGGTGCTTGCAAACCCGCCCTCGCCGCAAGCCGAACGGGGCCGCTACCTGGTCGAGGCCCTGGGCCACTGCGCCGAATGCCACACCCCGAGGAATTTCCTGGGCGCGCTGGACCGCTCGCGTTGGCTGGCCGGGGCCCCCAACCCGGTCGGCACGGGGCGCATCCCCAATATCACGCCCGCCAGAATGAACTGGTCCGAACTGGATCTGATGACCTACTTCAAGCAGGGGTTCACGCCCGATTTCGACACCGTGGGCGGTTCGATGGCCGAGGTTGTCGAAAACCTGTCCGAACTTCCCGATGACGATCTTCGGGCAATCATCGCCTACCTGCGCGCCATCCCCGCCATCGAATGACCGGCCAGAAAAGACGCCCGCATCTTCTTCTTTTCGAAAATATCCCCGCCGGAGGCATTGCGGCCCGCGTCAGCGGGGCGCAAACCGCACGAACGGGGCCCGGCCTGTGACTACTGCTGCGCCAGTTTCTTCGCGCGTGCTTCCCTCAGACGCCGGAAATCATCCCCCGCGTGATAAGAGGACCGGGTCAGCGGGGTCGCCGAAACCATCAGAAACCCCTTGCCGCGAGCCGCCTTTTCATAGGCCTGGAACTCTTCGGGGGTCACGAAACGATCCACCGCGATATGCTTGGGGGTCGGCTGCAGATACTGACCGATGGTCAGAAAATCCACGTCAGCCGCGCGCATGTCATCCATCACCTGCAGGACGGCGGGCCGATCTTCACCCAATCCGACCATGATGCCCGACTTGGTGAACATCGACGGGTCGATTTCCTTGACCCGCTGCAGCAGGCGCAGCGAATGAAAATACCGCGCGCCCGGGCGCACATCCGGATACAGCCCCGGCACGGTTTCCAGATTGTGGTTGAACACATCAGGCCGCGCATCGACCACTGTTTCAAGGGCTTGCGGCGCAGATTTCAGAAAATCCGGCGTCAGGATCTCGATTGTCGTGTCCGGCGTCCGGTGGCGGATCGCACGGATCGTCTGGGCAAAATGCTCGGCGCCGCCATCGTCCAGATCGTCACGATCGACCGATGTGATGACGACATGTCTGAGCGCGAGCTTCGCCACGGCCTCAGCCACGCGCCCCGGCTCGAACACGTCCAGCGCGTCGGGCCGGCCGGTTGCGATATTGCAGAAGGAACAGCCCCGCGTGCAGATGTCGCCCATGATCATCATGGTTGCGTGACCGCGGTCCCAGCATTCGCCCACATTCGGGCAGCTTGCCTCTTCACACACGGTCGACAACCGATTGGAGCGCAAGATGTCGCGCGTCGCCCGGTAACCCGCCGAGCTTGGGGCCTTGACCCGGATCCAGGCTGGCTTCTTCGGTTGCGGATTGTCGCTGCGATGCGCCTTTTCGGGGTGGCGCTGCTCGGGGTCGCTCAGGTTTCGCACGGTCACATCCTCTGGCGTGTCTGTCCGCCCAGCCATACGTCTTGTGCGCCGGCAAGGCAAACCCGCTTTGCATCCGCCCGGCCGGACCGGCGCTCAGGTATCCAGGGCATTGTCCAGTTCCTGCCCGGCCAGCTGCAGGGTGTCGGCCAGATCGTCGAACCAGCCGCCTTCGGGGCTGCTCGTGCGCCGCACAAGGCCCAGAGTGCGCGCCGGCTCTGGTGAGGCAAAGCGAAAAACCGCCATGCCGGGCACCGCCCGCAGCTCGGCGCTCAGAGCAATGTGGGGCACGAAGGTCAGCCCGAAGCCTTCCGAAACCAGCCGGCAAAGCGTGCCAAGCGAAGATGCAGACAGGTCGACCCGGGTCGCTGCGCGTTCTGTTGCGCAGGCCTCAAGCGCCTGATCCGCCAGACAGTGACCTTCTTCGAGCAGAAGCAGCCTCTCGGGGTCGATGGCATCCGGGCGCAGGTTTTCGGCCTGCTCGTGCAGGGGGGCGATCTGGTCGGCCGATCCCGCCAGGTAGAACCGGTCTTCGAAAAGCGGGTGTTCCGTCATGCCGGGCCGGGCCACCGGCAAGGCCACGACCGCCGCGTCAAGAACGCCTTCGGCAAGCTCGTCAAGCAGGACCTCGGTCCGCGATTCGCGCACCCGAAGATCAAGCGCCACATTCTTGGCCCGCAACATCGGCAATGCGACCGGCAGCTGATAGGGCGCAACCGTCGGGATCACCCCCAGGGTCAGACGACCGCTCAGCCCCTGCCCCAGCCGGGCCGCATCGCGCAAGGCCCGCATTTGTCCCAGGACCCGCTCGGCATGCGCCAGGATTTCGCGCCCGGCCTGTGTCAGCACCACATCGCGTGGCTGCCGCTCGACCAGGGTGACCCCCAGGCGTTGTTCAAGTTCGCGTATCTGCACCGAAAGCGCGGGCTGGGTGACATGCACCCGTGCGGCCGCGCGCCCGAAATTGCGTTCCCGCGCCAGCGCCCGGAAATAGCGCAGCTGTTTCAGCGTGATGTCCATCGGAAAATACTATCGCAACGGCTGACAATTGCAATTTTTGCATATGGGTCCAGGCGCCTGGCCTGTCCTGCACCATGATTGGAAAACCGTCTGCCGCAGGGGCAAGCCCGGGCTCCGGGGGGCAATCCGGTCTGCTCGGGGACAAGTCTGCATGATTTTTCCCCGCGAAAAATACTTGCCGGTCCCTAGTGTTCATCCATCGCGCCACGGTGTCCGGCCAACCTGGCCCAGAGCATCAGTCGAGGCGGCAACGAAAAACCAGGAAAGGGCGCGCCAAGACGCGCGCAACGT
>JALSJL010000335.1 GCA_026989405.1 Marinosulfonomonas sp.
CGGGATCACCTGGATGGTCTTGCCCAGATAGTCGCCGCGGCGTTCCTTTTCCAGCACGGTCGAGTAGATGCGCCCGGAGCTGACCGAATCGGTGGCGCGCGCCGCCACGCCGGTGAAGCGCTCGTAATGGCCGAGATCGAGGTCGGTCTCGGCCCCGTCATCGGTGACGAAAACCTCGCCATGCTCAAAAGGGCTCATCGTGCCGGGATCGACATTCAGGTACGGGTCGAGCTTGCGCAGGCGTACCGAAAAGCCGCGCGCCTGCAACAGCGCGCCGAGCGCCGCCGAGGTCAGCCCCTTGCCGAGGGAGGAAACCACACCGCCTGTAATGAAGATATATCGTGCCATGGCTGGTCACTCCCGTGATGCTGGTTTTGACAGGAAAAAGTACCCGGTCTCACGCCTTGGCGACTCTCTCCCTCACGGGGTTTAAGAGTTAACCGGATTCGCCGGATCACGCAATGGCGACCCCAGATAATGCGGCAGAAAAACCGCGCGCCTCAATGGGTGGTGTGCGCGGGCCTAGTCGGCCGGGGGCGGGGTGATCGGCTCGCTCGCCGGCGGCGGCATCAGGTTGTCGACATTCGGGGCTGGCGGGGCAAAGTCGGTGCCCGAGGGCAGCGTCAGATTGCCGGGCAGCGCCGGGGCGCCGGCCTGGGGCGTTTCTCCGTCGCCGATAACCGAGGAATTGGCGGCCTTGTTGGCCGAGATCACCGTCAACGACATCGCCGCGACAAAAAAGCCGATGCCCAGAATCCAAGTGGCCTTGGTCAGCGCCGTTGCGGCGCCGCGGGCAGACATGACCCCGCCGCCGCCACCGCCGCCACCCATGCCCAGCCCGCCCCCTTCGGAGCGTTGCAGCAGCACAATGCCGATCAATGCCAGTGAAAAAATCAGCAGGATGGTGAGAATGACGGTTTCCATGGATGTGGCCCAAGTTTTGTTGACCGGTCGTATCTAGGCGCTGCGGGCGAGGCCCGCAACCCCTTTTGGCGCCGGGCGCGGCCAATTTGCGCGCGGCCCTGGCTAGTCCTCGTCCCAGTCATCGACATCAAGCTGGCCGGACAGGGCGCGGCGCACGATTGACCAGCTCAGGCCAATGCCCAGCACCACCGACAGCGCGAAAATGCCCAGCCACATGTTGACATCGGAATTGGCCAGGCTCAACAGCCCCTGATCGATCAGCACCCAGATCAGCGCTGCAACTACCGCCACGACCAGCGTAATGCCAAACGCGCCGATCGAACGGATCGTGGCGCGAATATAAATGACATAGCAGATCAGCAGGATCAGCCCGAGCAGCACCGTGATCGGCGTCTCGGTTGCGTAATTGGTCAACGCCCAGCGCGTGTAATTCCACGGCGTCGGATTGAACGTTGCCGCAACCAATACGAAGGCAAATAGCCAGCGCAGGAAAATACCCATGACAATCCCTTTTGGCCCAGAAATGCACCAAATGGGCGTCTTCTGTCCAGCCCCGCACCGTGATTGGAGTGAAATAGCTGTTTCGCCACCGCCCTGGTGGCGTTATACCGGCGCGGGGCACGCCAATTCAGGAGAAAAGCATGGCCAATGTGGTAGTCGTGGGCGCTCAATGGGGCGACGAGGGCAAGGGCAAGATCGTCGATTGGCTGTCTGAGCGCGCTGATGTGATCGCGCGCTTTCAGGGCGGCCATAATGCTGGCCATACGCTGGTCATTGACGGCGCGGTCTACAAGCTGCACGCGCTGCCTTCGGGCGTGGTGCGCGGCGGCAAGCTGAGCGTGATCGGCAATGGTGTGGTACTCGATCCGTGGCACCTGATCAACGAGATCAGGGGGCTGCGCGAGCAGGGGGTGGAAATCAGCCCCGATACGCTGATGATTGCCGAAAACACGCCGCTGATCCTGCCGTTTCATGGCGAGCTGGACCGGGCCCGCGAGGGGCAGAATGCGGTTGCACGCATCGGCACGACCGGGCGCGGGATCGGGCCGTGTTATGAAGACAAGGTTGGGCGCCGGGTGATCCGGGTGGCCGATCTGGCCGATGATGCGACGCTGGAGCTGCGGGTTGACCGGGC
>JALSJL010000336.1 GCA_026989405.1 Marinosulfonomonas sp.
CGTTGCGCCGTGGGGTCTTTGACCGGCTCGGGGCCGGTAGGCCGGGTCTTAACATGCGGGTTTGCGGCATGAACAGGACGCTTTGGCGAAGTTAGCGCAACCACGGCCATGTTTAGCGCAACCATGATTTCGGTCTGCGCCGGATGGCGGCGTGAAATGCAACAATTCAGTCATTCCTAACGTTTTTTTGTCCAAATCGGAACGAAACCGCGAGGTGATTCGCAGTTAAGGATTGATTCGAAACGCCGAAAAAGCGATACAGAACTGAAAAAGCAGGCCAAAACGAGTAGTATAGGGGCATTTCGGATGTCAAGAATCGCACTGGTGGATGACGACAGGAATATCCTGACGTCGGTGTCAATGACACTTGAAGCCGAGGGTTTCGAGGTCGAAACATACAATGACGGGCGTGCCGCGCTGGATGCGTTCAACAAGCAACTGCCCGACATGGCGGTGCTGGACATCAAGATGCCGCGCATGGACGGGATGGATCTGTTGCAGCGGCTGCGCCAGAAAACCCAGATGCCGGTGATCTTTCTGACCTCCAAGGATGACGAGATCGACGAGGTTCTGGGCCTGCGCATGGGCGCGGATGACTATGTGAAGAAACCGTTTTCCCAGCGGCTTCTGGTGGAACGGATTCGCGCGCTTTTGCGCCGTCAGGAGGCGGTCGATGCCGATGCCGCCGGCACCGGACCCGAGGCCAAGGTGATGGAACGCGGATATCTGCGCATGGATCCGCTGCGCCATTCGGTCAGCTGGAAGGGCAATGATGTGTCCCTTACCGTCACCGAATTCCTGCTGCTCGAGGCGCTGGCGCAGCGTCCCGGTTTCGTCAAGAGCCGCGATCAGCTGATGGATGTGGCCTATGACGATCAGGTTTATGTTGATGATCGCACCATCGATAGCCATATCAAGCGTCTGCGCAAGAAGATGCGCACCGCCGACGATGATTTCTCGGCGATTGAGACGCTGTACGGGATCGGGTACAGATACAACGAAGAATAACCTGCTCTGACGAGCAATGCTGAAAGGACGTTTGTGCGCGACACAGGCACCACACCAACCCATCGCAGTGGCGATGTCGTGCTGGGCGATGACTGGGTCGCCCCGGACAGCACGGTCGAGCAGGAATTGCAGGCCAAACGGGCCAGGCGCGGCTTTTTCGCGCTGAAGGCGTCACCGCTGACGCGCAAGATCATCACTTTCAACCTGATTGCCCTGAACATTCTGGTGGCGGGTATCCTGTACCTGAACGCGCCACGCGACAGTCTGGTTCTGCAACATGCCAGCGCGCTGGTCGGCGAGGCCGAGCTGATCGCCAACGTGTTCGAGGCGCAGTTGCCCGCGGGCAGCCCGGTCAATCTGGCGACGGGCGATGGCATCGATGTCGCCGCCATGCTGGATGGCCTGAGCCTGCGCAATGGCGTCGAAGTGTATGTCTTTGATACCTCGCAAACCCTGATCGCCCGGACCCGGGGCACCGACCAAAGCCAGGCGCTGAACGCGCTGGCCCCGGACCGGAGCGGGCGCACCCTGATCAGCGACGGGCTGGCGGCGTTGTGGAACGGGGCATCGGCGCTGTTTTCGCCCTCGACCTCCGAGCCGGCCCGCTCGCTCGAAGAGCAGTTGCAGACGCTGATCCCGGAAACGATTTCCGGCGGCACCAGGGTTGAAACCGGTCTGGATACGGTTGGCGGCACGGTGTTTTCCGCCGCGACACCGATCCTGCAGGGCGGATCGGCCGTCGGGGTCGTCGCCGTGACCACCCCATCGGGGGAAATCGACGCGCTGGTGCGGGGCGAACGCGAACGGATTTTGCAGATGTTCGTCATCGCGATTCTGGTTTCGATCGGTCTTAGCCTGGTTCTGGCCTCGACCATCGCCAATCCGCTGGCGGATCTGGCCGAGGCGGCGGAAATGGGCCGCGACCGCAATTCGCGCCGGACCCATCCCGGCCGTATCCGCATCCCGGATCTGAGCGCGCGACCGGATGAAATCGGCCGCTTGTCGCGAGCCCTGCGCGGTATGGTGTCGGCGCTGTACAACCGGAT
>JALSJL010000337.1 GCA_026989405.1 Marinosulfonomonas sp.
GTCGCTGGCCGCGTCCTTCTGAAAGTAGCGGTCGGCCGAGCCGCGCGCCATCGCCCCAAGCGAGCCCATGCCCCGGTAGCTCTTGAACGAGCGGCCCTGATACAGGATCACCTCGCCCGGGCTTTCATCGGTTCCGGCGATCATCGAGCCGACCATGGCACAGGACGCCCCGGCCGCGATCGCCTTTGCGAAGTCACCGGAAAACTTGATGCCCCCATCGGCCACCACCGGCACTTCCCCGGCGGCCCTGGCGCAATCCGAAATCGCCGTGAGCTGCGGCACGCCGACGCCGGCCACCATGCGTGTCGTGCAGATCGAGCCGGGGCCGATTCCGACCTTGACGGCGTCGGCACCTGCATCGATCAGGGCGCGTGTCGCTTCTCCGGTCGCCACGTTGCCGGCCATGACCTGAACCTCGTTCGACAGCTTCTTGATGCGCTCGACCGCCACGGCCACCCCCTCGGAATGGCCATGCGCCGTGTCGATGACGATCAGGTCGCAACCGGCGTCCAGCAACGCTTCGGAGCGCTCAAACCCCGCATCCCCGACGGTCGTGGCCGCAGCCACCCGCAGCCGGCCCAGATCATCCTTGCAGGCGACGGGGTTCAACACGGCCTGTTCGCTGTCTTTCAATGTCAGCAACCCGGTCAACTTTCCGCCATCGTCAACCACTAGCAGCTTCTCGATCCGGCGTGCCTTCATCAGCGAGCGGGCTTCGTCCAGATCGGCCGGCTCGCGCAGCATGGCCAGGTCATTGGTGGTCATCATCAGCCGCACCGGTGTGGCATCTTCGCTGGCAAAACGCATGTCGCGGTTGGTAACGATCCCGACCACGAGGCCTTGTTCGTCGACCACGGGAAACCCCGTCACGCGGTAGCGTTCCTGCAGGGCCTTGGCGTCGGCAAGGGTCTGGTTGGGGGTCAGCGTGATCGGATTGTAGACGATGCCCGACACGAACCGCTTCACGCGCCGCACTTCCTGGGCCTGTTCTTCAATGCTCAGGTTGCGATGGATCACCCCCAGCCCGCCGGCCTGGGCCATGGCGATGGCCATGCGGCTTTCGGTGACCGTATCCATGGCCGAGCTCAGCAGCGGGATCGACAGGGAAATGGACTTGGTGACCCGTGTTGATGTATCTGCCGTGGATGGCAACACGTTGGATGCCGCCGGCACCAACAACACGTCATCAAAAGTGAGAGCCTCGCGAATCTCCATTTCCGTCTCCTGCGGGTGGCGTCGTTTGGCGCTTCCCTATTTCACGGCTTGCGAGGAAAGAAAAGAGGCTGGAGCAGATTCAGACACGCGATGCGTTGGTTTTTGTCGCAAGCGCGCCCGACGCCCACATCTTGAGCACCTTGTATGCGATGATCGGCACGATGATTGTCGCGGCCACCAGCGTCAGCCCCCCGAGCATCTTGTAGAATGCCCCCTGCGCTGCAAGGATCAGCATCAGGTTGGCGAACGCCGCGACCGGAAAGGTGAAAGCCCCCCAGAACGGGCTGAACCCGGCCTCGGTGAGATAGCGGATCCGCACAAGCAGGATCCCGGCAATCAGGATCGACAACCAGCCAAAGGCAAGCGCCAGGTCCATGTAGCCAAGCCCCGCCGACACGATCCCCAGAAGGGCGGCCGGCGAAAGGTGAATCGCAAGGGTCGGACGCAACGGGGCGGGAACGGGCTTTTTTGCAATCAGGGTCAGATGGCCGATCCAGATGGTGACCGCGGCCGCCGCCGACAGGATCAGGTTGATTTCAGTGGTCATGCGCCAGCCCAGTTGCGCACTGGCGACGCCGGCGACGATCAGCCCGACGAATGTCAGGTGCCACACGGGCGTCATGCGCCGTGCCGCCAGAGGCTGCGGTGCCAGGACCCTGATCACGATTGCGATCACGATGAAATGCGCGGCCATCGCCACGATCAGCATCACACTGGCCAGGAAGTTGGAATAGGGAACAAGGGTTGCGGCAAACAACATGCCGGCCATCGAGGCGGTCGAAACGCCGGCCCGACCGGGCAAGGTGCGCAGATCATCCGTCAATGCGCCGGGGCGACGGATGATCTTGGCCAGATAAGCCACCACCGCATACAGGAACAGCAGCGATACCGCGCCCAGAATGAACTCTCCGAACTGGCCGGGAAAGGAAAAGACTTCCGGAACCCGGCGCCATCCCAGACCCAGGCCGAACAGGCCGAGAATGGGCGGGAATATCGCGGGCGGGGTCTGCTGCCAGAGCCCGGGTTTGCCTTGGGTCATGTCACGGTCCTGTTTCGCGGAGCAATGCGCCTACATATGCAGGTTTTCGCATAAGATCAATCGCGCAGGTTGCGCCACGGGGCAGATGCCGGAAGATCAGCCGATCGGCCAGGTTGCTGCGCCTGGCCCAAAGCCCGGCCCCAAGCCCGCCCGGAGCACCCGGCGCTGGCCTCAGGCGCGCAATGATTGCCCGTCGGCAAACAGATGGACCTTGGAGGGGTCGGCGCTGAGCGTGACAGTCTGGCCGCGCAGCCCATGCACGATCCCGGGCAGTTTCGCGATAACCGGTTGCGCGCCGTCTTGCGGGTCAAAATACAGCTGTGTCACCTCGCCGAGCAGTTCGGTGAAATTCACCTGCCCGGTAAAGACCGGCGTGCCAGCATCCCGGTGCATGTCTTCCGGGCGCACCCCCACCCGCACCGGGCGCCCGATCTGGGCGGCATCGGTTGCAATATCGGACACGGCCTTGTTGCCGGTGGCCAGTTCGATCGTGGTCTGCGCACCGGTTTCAACGATCCTGCCATCGAGCAGGTTCATCGCCGGTGAGCCGATGAACTGTGCAACGAATTCGTTTTCGGGGCGTTCGTAAAGTTCGAGCGGCGTGCCGACCTGCGCGATCCCCTTGTTGGCCAGAACCACGATCCGGCTGGCCAGCGTCATGGCTTCCACCTGGTCGTGGGTCACATAGATCATCGTGCTTTGCGGCATGCTTTCCTTGAGTTGGGCAATCTCGATGCGCGTGGCGACCCGCAAGGCGGCGTCGAGGTTGGACAGGGGTTCGTCGAACAGGTAGACCTTGGGGTCGCGCACGATGGACCGCCCAATCGCCACCCGCTGCCTCTGGCCACCCGACAGAGCCTTGGGAAGTCGGTCGAGGTAATCCTCGAGTTGAAGAATGCGGGCGGCCCTGGCGATGGCCGCGTCGATTTCATCCTTCGGCATTTTTGCAATCTTCAAGGCAAAGGCCATGTTGTCGCGCACGGTCATGTGCGGATACAGCGCATAGGACTGAAAGACCATGGCAATGCCGCGCTGGCTTGGCGGCACGTCGTTGACGACCATGCCGTCGATTTCAAGCTCTCCGGCTGAAATACGCTCAAGCCCGGCCACCATCCGCAAGAGCGTGGATTTGCCGCAGCCCGACGGCCCCACGAACACGATCAGTTCGCCGGTCGAGATGTCAAGATTGATGTCTTTCAGCACCTCGACCTCGCCGTAGGATTTCCCGACGTTTCTGAGTTTCAGATCGGCCATGGTCAGCCCCCTATCGCTTCATGGCCAGGCAAGATTGCCAGGGCCCAAGGTGGATTTCGCCCGACGCTTCAGGAACCGCGCTGCCCAGATCCCGGCCAATCGTTTCCCAGGTTCCGGCCGGCAGCTGCATCCGGGCCGGACTGCCTTCCAGGTTGAAGGCACAAAAGATGGTTTCGCCGTCCAGGTGGCGCTCAAAGGCAAGCACGCCACCCTGCGTCCGCAGGCGAGATTGGGCGCCCCGCACAAGCGCCGGGTGGGCATGGCGCAACGCGATCGCCCGTCGGTAGTGGTGCAGGAGCGATGTCGGGTCGGCTTCGGCGGCGCTGACGGACCGCCGCAAATGGGCGCCGGGCACAGGCAGCCATGTCCGTTGTGCAGTCGAAAACCCGCCGTTCCGGTTGTCGGTTGTCCAGACCATCGGTGTCCGGCATCCGTCGCGCCCGCGGTATTCGGGCCAGAATTCAAGGCCGTATGGGTCCTGAATATCCTCAAACGCCACATCGGCTTCGGGCAGGCCAAGCTCCTCGCCCTGGTATATGCAGGCCGAACCGCGCAGGCACATGAGCATGGTCGCAAACAGTCGGGCCGCCTGGGGGCCCAGGTTCCAGCGCGAGACATGGCGCGCGACGTCGTGGTTGGAAAACGCCCAGCAGGCCCAGCCGTCGGCGGCGACCCGGTCGAACTTGGCAAAGACCTCGGCGATGGCGGCGGCCGTTGGCCGGTCTCCCGACAACATTTCGAACGCATAGCACATCTGCACCAGGTCATCGCCGGCGGTGTATTGGCCCAGCAGTTCCAGGCCCCGCTGCGCATCGCCGACCTCGCCGACCGCGGCGGCCTGATACGGGTCCATCACGGCGCGAAACCTGCGCAGAAAGGCCAGGTTTTCCGGCTGGTTCTTGGAATGGATGTGTTCCTGGTAGTTGTAGGGATTGACCTCGGGGGCGATGCGCGCGTTGCGTTTTTCCGGCGCGAGCGCCGGGTTGTCGCGCAGCAACTTGTCGGCAAAATAGAAGTTGATCGTGTCGAGCCGAAAGCCATCCACGCCGCGCTCCAGCCAGAACCGGGCGACATCGAGCAGCGCCTCCTGAACCTCGGGTTCGTGAAAATTCAGGTCGGGCTGGGACGACAGGAAGTTGTGCAGGTAGTATTGGCAGCGCCGCGGCTCCCAGTGCCAGGCCGGGCCGCCGAAAATCGACAGCCAGTTGTTCGGCGGTGAGCCATCAGGTTTGGCATCGGCCCATACATACCAGTTTGCCCGTTTGTTATCAGTGCTTTGGCGGCTTTCCTTGAACCACGGATGTTGATCTGACGTGTGGCTGAGAACCAAGTCGATCATGATCTTCAGGCCAAGATCATGCGCCGCTGCGACCAGGGCATCGAAATCGTTCAATGTGCCAAACATCGGGTCCACACCGCGATAGTCTGACACGTCGTAGCCGAAATCCTTCATGGGAGAGGGGAAAAACGGCGATATCCAGACCGCGTCCACACCAAGCGATGCGATGTGTGGCAAGCGTTGCAGAATGCCGCGCAGATCTCCGATACCGTCGCCATTGCTGTCCTGAAAGGACCGCGGGTAGACCTGATAGATCACCGCGCCGCGCCACCAGTCAGCGCCTGAAACAGGCCTGGATTTCGACATTGACGGCTGCACAAGACTCATCATTCCGCCCTCACTTGACCGAGCCGGCCAGCAGACCGCGCACAAGATATCTCTGCATCGCGAAGAACACGAACAGCGGAACCGCGATCGAGACGAAGGCCGAGGTTGCCAGAATTTCCCAGTTGCCGCCACGGGTGCCCAGCAGTTCAACGATCTGTTTGGTCATCACGGTGGTGTCGCCCGAACTGTCGATCAGGAAGACCAGCGCAACCAGCAGATCGTTCCAGGTCCAGAGAAACTGGAAGATGGCAAAGGACGCCAGCGCCGGAAAGCTGAGCGGCAGGATGATCCTGGTGAATATCTGAAACTCGGAGGCACCGTCGACGCGCGCATTTTCGATGATGTCACGAGGCAGACCGACCATGTAGTTGCGCAACAGGTAGATTGCCAGGGGCAGCCCAAAGCCGGTGTGTGCCAGCCAGACCCCGACATATCCTTTTCCAATCCCGATATTATTGTGGAATTTCAGTAACGGTATGAGGGCAAGCTGAAGTGGAACGACCAGCAGCCCGACAATCGCCGCGATCAGCAGGGCGCGACCGGGAAACTCCATCCAGGCCAGCGCGTAGGCCGCAAAGGCGGCAATCAGGATCGGGATGATCGTGGCCGGGATTGTAACCGTCAATGTATTGAAAAACGCCCTGGACATGCCTTCCCGGTTCTTCGGATCAAACAGAACATTGCGGTAGTTTTCCAGCGTGAACTCGGGCGGGACCTTTGCTGTAACAAACAACCGCTGGCCGCGTTTTCCGGTGAACGGTTCAGTGTTGGTCAGGCGGTAGTGCCCGCTTGCGTCCACGGTTGCCTCGCCACCTTTGCGAAGCGGTGCGGTTTCACCAGCGCCAAAGGCTGTCGGGGCCCTGGACGACACCCCGAAACGTGAAACACTGACGGTTTTGCCCTTTTCGAAAAGATCGCCCTCGATCACCCAAAGATCGCCTTGTCGAACCTGTTCAGAGGGCGGCCTGGCACGCAGCGTGAGGTTTTGCACCGACGGAAAGGCTGCTTTCCACCATCCCGACGTTGCGATCTGGTCTGTGGTTCGGAAAGAAGAGACAAACAACCCGACCGTTGGAAACAGCCACAACAGCACCAGCGCCAGAACCGACAGATGAACCGCCCAGCTCAGACGCGTTTTCCGGCCGGCAATACCATCCATCAGCGCATCTCCTTTCGGGCGTTCCAGACGTTCCAGACAAGAATTGGCGTCACCAGCAACATGATCACCATGGCCGCCGCCGAACCAACGCCCCAGTCATTTGCCCGGAACAGCTTGTCAAACATGTAGTTGGCCAGAACCTGGGTTTGCCATTGCCCGTTCGTCATCGCGAACACGATGTCGAACACCTTGAGCACGACGATGGTGATCGTGGTCCAGACCACGACGATCGTGCCGGCGATCTGCGGCACCTTGATCTTGAAAAATATCTGGAACGGGTTTGCGCCGTCGACAATTGCGGCCTCGATGGTTTCTTCCGGAATACCCCGCAAAGCTGCGGACAGGATCACCATGGCAAAGCCGGTCTGGATCCAGACCAGAACCGCCATCAGGAAAAAGTTGTTCCAGAAGGGTATTGTCAGCCATGTCATCGGCTGGTCGCCACCCAGAGCCAGGTAGATCGCATTCAGGACACCGATCTGTTCCTGATCGACCGGGCGGGTGTCGTAAATCAGCTTCCAGATCACCGCCGCTCCGACAAAGGATATCGCCATCGGCATGAAGATCAGGGACTTGGCAATGTTGCCCCAGCTGATGCGGTCAGTCAGTTGCGCCGCGAGCAGCCCGAAAGCGGTCGACAGCGCCGGGACCACCAGAAGCCACATCATGTTGTTGCGCATGGCTTCCCAGAACTTCGGCTCGTTGACCATCTGGCGGTAATTGTCGAGCCCCACCCATTTCGAGCCGCCCCCGGGGATGCGCTCGGTCAGAGACAGGCGCAGCGTTTCAAGGACCGGGTAGGCCAGATACAGCCCCAGCGCCAGAAGCGCGGGCAGCAGAAACAGCCAGGGTCGGACCATGTTGGCGCGGTTGATGTTTCTGCCGGCATTGGGGCCACGTGGCGGAAACAGCACCTTGTCGATCAACTGGTTTGAAAAATAAAAATACCCGACGCAGCCACCGACCCCGATCAGGATGGTCAACAGTCCTTGCAAAGCTGGGTGCATGGCGGGCTCCTGTATCTGGTCGGCACCCCGGCGTCAGGGCCGGGATGCCGGTGGTCTCATGTCTTGCGACTATTTGATCGCGTCCCAGGCTGCCTGTATTTCGGCGGCGACCTCGGGGGCCGGTTTGCCCCCGGCATAGTCGACCATACCGGTCCAGAATGCACCAGCACCAACTGCGCCCGGCATCAGGTCGGACCCATCAAAGCGGAAGGTGGTGGCGTTCAGCAGGATCTCGTTCATCTTGCGCAGGGTCGGGTCACCGAACTTTTCGGGGTCAACCCCTTTGTGCGGGGTCAGAAAGCCCGTGCGCGCCATCCAGATTTCATGCGCCTCCGGGGTCTGCAAGAAGGCAATCAGGTCGCGCGCGCCCTGGCTGTCGGCTGTAATGCCCCAGACCGTGCCCGCGCCCAGAACCGGCTTGCCAAGGTCCATACCGGCATAGGCCGGGAAATAGAAGAAATCGGCATCCTCGCCAACAACCGTTCCGTCCGGAAAGAAGGCCGGAATAAAGCTTGCCTGACGGTGCATGTAGCACTGCGGCGGGGATGAAAACAGGCCCTTGGGACTGTCGCGGAAGTCGGTCGAGGCCACAGCCCCTGCCCCGCCGGCGACAAAATCGTCGTTGCGTGCGAACCACCCGAATTCGTCGATTGCATTGATCACGCGTTCGTCGGTGAACTTCACGTCATTGGTCACCCACCCATCATACACGTCAGGCGTCTGGGTGCGCAGCATCAGGTCTTCCACCCAGTCGGTTGCCGGCCAGCCGGTTGCCCCGCCCGAACCCAGCCCGATGCACCATGGCGTGCCGCCGTCAGAGACGATCTGTTGGGTCAGCGCCTTCAGATCTTCCATGGTTTCGGGGATGTCATAGCCGGCATCTTCAAAGTTTTCCGGGACATACCAGACCAGCGACTTCAGGTCGACCTTGTAGAAGAAGCCGTAGAGGTCATCCTGCCCGTCCGGTCCGGCGTAGGTTCCCAGGTCGACCCATGACTGCCCTGCCGCGTAATTGTCGCGAACCCAGTCGCCCGTGCCATCCGGCAAAGGCGCAAGGAAGCCGCGCCCGGCCATGTCGGCGGCCAGACCGGGTTGCGGGAACACCGCGATGTTTGGCGCAGAGCCGGCTTCGGCATCGACAACAATCTGCTGCTCGAAACTGTCTGACCCGGTGTAGCGCACATCATGACCCGATTGTTCGGCGAAAGCCGCCAGAACGGCCTCTACGTTTTCCTGGTCCGGACCGAGCCACGGACCAAACACGGTCACCTGTTCGGCCATTGCTGACACCGGCAACAGGGCCACTGCCGCGGCCCCGGCATAAAGAACATTCTTCATTTGATTCCTCCCAATAGGCGTTTGGCGACGCCAGTAATGATTTCCAAGCGACTCAGGCATAACCAAAGCGCTTTGGATAACATGAGGGTTGCCGAAAACAATCGCCCTGTCAACGACCGGAATCTGACAAAGGTCTTTAATTGCATATTCTAAAAATGGATTATGAGCCCCCTCGCATGACCTTTGACCTGGCCCGAAAATCCCCTTACACATCCCAAAGGAATTGAAAGCGCTTTGAATATGAATCTCAAGGAACTGGCCAATCTTCTGGGGCTGTCCCAGACAACCGTCAGCCGGGCGCTGAATGACTATCCCGAGGTCAATGAGGCCACCCGGAAACGCGTGGTCGAGGCAGCGCGTGCCAACAACTACAGCCCGAACAACCGGGCCAAGGGGCTGGCGACCGGGCGTTCCATGGCCATCGGCCATGTCATTCCGATCTCTACCCAGCACGAAATCGTGAACCCGATTTTTGCCGACTTCATCGCCGGCGCCGGACAGGTCTATTCTGCCAACAACCATGACATGCTGCTGTCGATGGTGCCCGATCTGGAAGAAGAGGCCACCTACCGCAACATGGCCGCGCGCAGGTCGGTTGACGGGGTCATCGTCCACGGCCCCCGCGCGCACGATCCGCGCATTTCCTTGCTGGATGAACTGGGCCTGCCCTTTGTCGTGCACGGCCGGGCCGGGCAGAACGAAAGCGACTACAATTGGGTGGACGTGAACAACAGCCGTTCCTTCCAGCGCGCCACGAATTTTCTTTTCGATCTCGGACATCGAAGAATTGCCCTTGTCAACGGGCTGGAAGACATGGACTTCGCGCGCCGGCGGCGCGAGGGCTATGTCGAAGCGCTCCGCGATCACGGCCTGGCCCCCGACCCCGCGATCATGCGGTCGTCCGAAATGACCGAGGAATACGGCTGGAAAGCCGCCCGTTCGATGCTGGCCTCCACCAACCCGCCAACCGCATTTGTAGTGTCGTCCATGTTGACGGCCATCGGTGTGCGCCGTGCCATTGGCGACATCGGGCAGCGCATGGGGCGCGACATCTCGGTGATTATCCATGATGATGTTCTGTCCTATCTGCGCAACGGCGATGACATCCCCATTTTCACGGCCGTCAGATCATCGGTGCATCACGCCGGGCGTCTTTGCGCCGAGATGCTGCTGGATATCATCCAGGGCCATACCCCGCCCCCGCGCAACCTGTTGCTTGAGAGCGAACTTGTGGTTGGCGGATCAACCGGGCCGCTCAGGGCATGACCGGCGCGCCCGCCTTGCCCGCACGGCAAGAGTTTCCGCAGGATTTCGTGTTCGGAACGGCCACGTCGGCCTATCAGATCGAGGGGCAGAGATCGGGGGGCGCTGGCGCGTCGCATTGGGATGCCTTTGCCCAACTGCCGGGCGCAATATCCGATGGAACGAGCGGCGATGTCGCCTGCGACCACTATCACAGGTATGAACAAGACCTCGATCTTGCCGGCCCGTTCGACGCTTACCGGTTTTCGATCAACTGGTCGCGTGTCCTGCCGGAGGGCCGTGGCCGGGCAAACCCGGAAGGGCTCGCTTTTTATGACCGGCTGGTGGATGCCATGCTGGCGCGCGGCCTGAAACCGTTTGCGACGCTTTACCATTGGGACCTGCCGCAGGCGCTTTCGCAAAAGGGCGGCTGGAGCAGGCGCGATATTGCCGGATGGTTCGGTGATTTTGCCGAAACAGTCATGCGCAGGCTTGGCGACCGGGTTGAAAGCGTGGCGACGATAAATGAGCCGATGTGCGTTTCCTGGCTTGGTCATTTCGAAGGGATCCATGCGCCCGGTCAGCGCGATCTCGCGACGGCGGCGCGCGCCCACCATAATGTGTTGCTGGCCCACGCCGAAGCGATGACCCGACTGCGCGGCATGGGCATCGACAACCTGGGAATTGCGCTGAATTTCGAAGCCATCGCCCCTGCTTCGGGGCACAAAGGCGACCTGCGCGCGGCGGCGGTCCGTGATGCGATTGCAAACCGCTGGTTCATTGAAGCCATCTGTCATGGGACCTACCCCCGGTTGGCGCTCGAGGGTCTGGAACCACTGCTTGAGCCGGGCTGGCAGGACGATCTGGCGCAAATCAGCCAGCCGATCGACTGGTTGGGTGTCAACTATTACACCCGCAACACCATAGCGGCCGCCCCGGGCAAGCCGTGGCCCGGGTATGGACAGGCACCAGCCCCCCTGCCCAGGACCGACATGGGGTGGGAAATCTATCCGCGGGGGCTGCATGATCTTCTGGTCCGGCTTGCGACAGAACATGTGGGGTCCTTGCCGGTGGTTGTCACCGAAAACGGAATGGCCAACAAGGACCGGCCCGAGGGCGGACAGGTCCACGACCCGGCGCGTATCGCCTATATGGACCAGCATTTGCGCGCGGCCCTGGCCGCCATCGGGGATGGTGTGAACCTGAAAGGGTTCTTCTGCTGGTCGCTGCTCGACAATTTCGAATGGTCCCATGGCTACGAAAAACGCTTCGGCCTCGTTCATGTCGACTACAAGACGCAGCTGCGAACGCCGAAATCCAGCTACCAAACCTACAAAGCCGCGTATAAGAAAGCCCAATGACAGATACAGGCAAAGCCCGATTGAACCTGGTCGCAGATATCGGCGGCACGAACACCCGTATGGCGCTCGCTCGGGGCCGGCAGGTGTTGCCGGACAGCATCCGCAGTTTTCAGAACCGGGAATACGCGGCTCTGGGGCAAATCATCGGGCGGTTTCTGTCCGAAACCGGCGCGAAGGTCACCGGGGCGTGTTTTGCGGCAGCCGGCATCGTGGAAGACGGGCGGGTCGACATGACCAACCTTGACTGGGCGATCGATCATGCGTCACTGCGCGAACAAATCGGGTGCGCAACGGTTGAAATCATCAATGACCTGCAGGCGCAGGGCCATGCCCTTGGCCATCTCGCGCAAACGTCGGTGGATGTGCTCGTCCCTGCACAGGATGCTCCTGCCGACACCAGACTTGTTGTCGGGATCGGCACCGGGTTCAACGCGGCGGTTGTGTTCGAAACCGCGGCAGGCCGGCTGGTTCCGCCCTCGGAAACCGGCCACACCGATCTTCTGGTCCGCACTGAAGCCGAATTTGCGTTCATGACCTACCTGCTGGGCGAAAAAGCTCGTGCCGAAACCGAAGATGCCCTTTCCGGTCAGGGGTTGGAGAATATTTATCATTGGGTGTCGGGCCAACATGCGGCAGCGTCCGACATCATGGACGCGGTGGCCTCGGGCCGTGATCCGAAGGCTCTGCAAGCCTTTGACCACTTCACCGGATTGTTGGCCAGAACGCTTGGGGCGCTGTCGCTGGTTCACCTGCCGGTCGGCGGGGTGTTTCTGGCCGGCGGGGTTGCCCGGGCCATTGCGCCCCACCTGAACCGGTTCGAGTTCCGAAACCGGTATCGCGACGGCGGAAGATTTGCCCCGCTGATGGAAAGGTTCGCGGTGCATGTCATCACCGACGACAACGCGGCCCTGACGGGCTGTGCTGCCATGCTCGAATCCCGCGACTTTACGGCATCTTAACCTTGCCGGCCTTATTCATGGCGCCGGTGCCGGGCGGACAGCCAAACCGGCCGCAAAAGGGTTGCCCAATGGTCTTGCGCAAGGAAATCAGGGTGTTGGTGGTCGATGACATGTCGGTCTCGCGCCAGATTCTGCTCCAGATGCTTGAAGTGATCGGGATCAACCATGTGCGCACGGCCGGCGATGGCCAGATGGCCTGCGCCAGTCTTTCGGCCGAACCGGCAGAGCTTGTGATCGCCGACCTGAACATGCCCGGAATGGACGGGCTGCAACTGTTGCAGAAACTGCGATGTGACCGCCGCCATTGCGAGGTCGGCTTTGTGATGACCAGCGGCGATGAAACGGACCCGAGAATAGCCGACGCCAAGCGGCTTGGCATGAACCTGTTTCTTCCCAAACCCTTCAATATCAACAAGTTGGTGAAATGTCTTGAAGTTGCGGCCGGTCGTCTTTAGGGCGCACCGCCCCCGCCCTGCCACCAGTCGCCGGGCTTGAGGCGGCTCCGCTGGCGTTTTTGTTTGTGCAGCCAGCGTGCGAGTTTCCGCGCACGGCCGGTGGCCAGCCATTGCCAGAGCCGGTCAAACGCAGTTGCGCGGTTGTTGAACGGGCACACCCGCATGCAGATGGCGCAGTCTGTCTTCAGTTTGGCCCAGTAACCGAAGCAGGCCTCGCAATTGGCGGACCATTTCCGGACACCCTTCAGGGTTGACCGGCTGCTTGACGCAATTTCCGGCTGTCCTTTGGGCAAGGCCTTGGGGGGGCAGGCATCGGCACACACGGTGCACTGCGCGCAATAGTCTGCAAGCCCCAACCGGCGCGGGGCATCGACTGCCAGGGGCATGTCGGTGAAAATCTTGGAAAACCGGACCCGCGGCCCGTATTCCGGCGTCAGCACCATCTGGTTGCGGCCATATTCACCAAGGCCCGCCTTGATCGCATAGGGGATGACCAGAGCCGTGTCGTTCATCGATGCGATGGCCTGAAATCCCAGGTTGCGAATGTAGGCGGCAAGCTGGATACAGATGGCCGCCTCATGGCTGTATTCGCGCCCGGTCGCCGTGCCGGCAAGAGCCGAAGGATAGGTCTCGACCAGATCGAAATCCATCGCGTGCCCCATCACGATGACATGGCTCAGCCCAGGCGGCAGATCGCTTTCCACCGGTGTCATGTCGCGCGTGTCGGGCCGGTGTGTGTAATGCCACCGTTCGTCCAGGTAGGTGATGCCAACCAGATCGGCCCCGAAAAGGCGGGCGATGCGCTTGATTCCGGCCGCTTCCTGCTCGGGTGCTGCCAGGTCGACCTGCGTCGGAGCGACCGGCGTATCGCATTCGATCGGCGCCTGAAACCCTTCCCGGATACCACGATCACTGGCCCGCCCCGAAATGATGTCACTGACGATCCACGCGGCATTGCGCAGCGCAAAATCACGCTGCGAAAAACCGGCGCCTCGACGCGGGGTTGCGCTCATCCTGTAGCTGTCGAAAAACGCATCCGTATCCCTGGAGCGCACCGTGTCGTCCCAGAACGCGCGCGTGAACATGTCGTCCATCTGACTGAACCGTTCAAACTCGGGCGAAATCTGAAAACCCGCAGCGGCGTCGCTGTCCAGCAAGTGCTGCGGCGTTTTCCGGGCGTTTTGCGGCCAGTTCAAGGCATGTCATCCGTGCATGGTTACATCTTGCTACACTAACCGGCTTTGCGCGTCGCCAGCAACAGGTTGGTTTCGCTGACCAATACGCCGTCCATCCGG
>JALSJL010000338.1 GCA_026989405.1 Marinosulfonomonas sp.
TAGATGGCACAGGGCGGGTTCGTGTCCGGCACCTTGACCGAGACCACCACGAGCTGTGCCGTGGCGCAGGCCGCCTCAAGCCGCGCGCGCGCCCCGCGACCGGTCAGATGAACCCCCAGGATATCGCCGGCCCGAAATGTCAGCGCGCCGCGTTCACCGCCAAAGCCCGGCCGGACAAAGGCCTCTTGCTGCGTGGCGCCGTCACCGTCGTTTTCAAGCCAGCTCAGGGCCGAAAACCCGTTTCCCTTCGCCTTGCTGAGCGCGCGCCCCTGCGCGCCCAGAACACCCACCAGCCCGCCGGTATCGGAAATCAGCACCAGCGGTCGCTCGACCAACACCCACAGACCCAGCGACAGGACCATCGGCACAAGACCAACCGCCCGCACCAGCCGCCTTCCGCGCCACAGGACCAGCCACAGCGCCCCCAGCGCCAGCAGCGGCAACACACCGCGGCCCGGAGCCACCACATGCGTCAACGCCCCGTCCAGCCCGGCCACCCAATGGGCAACGCCCAGTATCCATTCAATCGCCGGGCGCATCAGCGCCAGCCCAAGTTCACCCAGTCCAAGCGGAGCGAGCACCGCGGTCAGAACGGCCCCGGGCATCACCACAAGCCCCATCAGCGGCACCGAGGCCAGGTTGGCCAACAGGCCGAAATCTGCGATCCGGTTGAAATGCGCAGCCGCCACCGGCGCGGTCGCGGCCCCCGCAACCGCAGAGGAAACCACAACGGCCAGAACCGGACGCAACCAGCGTGGCAGCCGCTTGCCGCGCCACCCGCGCAGCGCGCCGAAGGCTGTGACCAGCGCAACGGTTGCCGCAAACGACATCTGGAACCCCGGCCCCGCCAGCACCTCGGGCCGCAGCCCCAGAACGATCAGAGCGGCAATCGCAACCGCGCGCAGCGTCACTGCGCGCCGTTCAAGCAGCACGGCGACGAACATCACTGCCACCATGATGAACGCACGTTCCGTGGCCACATTGCCCCCGGAAAGCGCCAGATAACCGGCCCCCACCAGCAGCGCGCAGACGGCGGCGATCTTTTTGGTCGGCCAGCGCAACGCGACCCATGGCAAAAGCGCCAATGCGCCCCGCACCATGCCAAAGACGAACCCGGTCAACAGCCCCATGTGCAGCCCCGAAATGGCCAGCAGATGCGAAAGGTTCGACGCGCGCAGATCTTCGAGTGATCCCTTGTCCATTGCAGACCGGTCACCGGTCATCACCGCCGCGGCAAACGCGCCGGCATCCCCCGGCATGCGCTCCTGCACCCAACGCGAAATTGCCATGCGCAGCCGATAGAGCCGCAGCGGCAAGGCGCCCGCCTCGGTCTCCTTGAGTGCCAGAACCGGGGTGCGCGTGTAGCCAACCGCCCCCAACCCGGCGAACCACGCCTGGCGCTGAAAATCATAGCCCCCCGGCTCAACCGGGCCGGACGGCGGCGAAAGATGCGCCGTGGCGATGACGGTCAACCCCGGCTCGGGGTCGATGAACCCCTGCTGCCCGTGCAGCGATATCCGCACCCGGTCAGGCGTGCGTGCCGGGTCCATCCGGCGCAGTACGACCTGATCGAGCGTCAGGCGAACAGCGTCCGAGTTTGACCGATCAATGCGCACGATACGCCCCTGCACCGGGCCGTAATAGCGAAACTCGAGCACCGGCGCGGCCACCAGATGCGCCCGTGCGCCGGCCAGGACAGCGCCGGCCGCGACCCAGACCAGAGCATGCAACAGCGGCCGCCAGTCTTCCGGCACCCGCCTGGCCATGAAGACCAGAAGGCATCCGGCCACGGCCAGCCAGATCAGGCTTGCACGCGCCGGTTCGAACTTCAGGGCAAAATAGCCGCCAATCCCGATGCTCAGAAAAATCGGCGCCCAGCACAGCAATTGACCGCGCTGAGCGGCAATCGCCTGCCCGATGGCTTTTGGTCGGGGCCGCACTTGTCCTCGCAATGCCGATTGATTAGACCTGCCGGACGCTAGCCCCCGCATGCTTACCAAAAGGTTAACCGCCCATGTCCGACAAACCGGTTGTCACCCGCTTTGCC
>JALSJL010000339.1 GCA_026989405.1 Marinosulfonomonas sp.
CGCGCCAAGGTCAAGATCGGCCCCGGCCAGGGTTCCGTCGGAAAGCGTCAGCCGACCGTCGCGCCGCCTGATTTCGCGCCCGTTCAGCGTAAACCTGTCGGCATCGGTGCCGGCCACCGCCATCGAGTCGGTCACCAGAAACATGCCGCCCGGCCCCTGCTTGGCCGCGAGAGCCACCGCAATCGTGGCCGGGTGCACATGGATGGCATCGGCAATCAGGCCGGCCGACAACCGGCCCGAGCGCAAGGCCGCCCCGACAAGCCCCGGTTCGCGGTTTTGCAGCTGGCTCATCGCGTTGAAAATGTGGGTGACGCATCGCGCGCCGGCCTCGGCATAGCGCATGGCGGTGTCATAGTCGGTGTCGCTGTGACCAAGCGACACCACGGCCCCGGCGCGCGACAGGGCACTGACCTGTGCCGGTGTTGCATTTTCAGGGGCCAGGGTGACCATGAATGCCGGCAGCCGCTGCGCTGCGTCAAGCAGCAGGTCCAGGTCGCCCTGTTCCATCGGCCGGATCAGGGCCGGGTCATGGGCGCCCTTGCGGGCCAGTGACAGGTGCGGGCCTTCCAGATGCAGCCCGGCGATCCCGGCCACCCCGCTTTCAATCGCCTCAACAACGGCATCGATTGCGGCGCGGGTCTTTTCGGGCGTGTCGGTGATCAGGGTGGGCAGCAGCGAGGTTGTGCCAAGCCCGGCATGTGCCGCGGCAATCGTGCGCAAGGTGGCGACACCTGGATCGTCGTTGAACATCACCCCGCCGCCGCCGTTGACCTGAAGGTCGACAAACCCCGGGGCCAGCAACCCGCCATCAAGCGAGACCACCCTGGTTGCCGGGTCGATGTCGCGGGCAGGCACGACGGCCTTGATGGCATCGCCTGCGACAAGCAGGCCATGGTCGTGCAGCAGCGATTGCCCGTCGAAAATGGTGGCGCCGACATATGCTGTGGGTCGATCGCTCATACTGTCTCCGTGACCTTGCGCAGGTGGCGTGGCAGATCGGGGTTGATGCCGCGGTCACGCGCCAGGCGTTCGACCATCGAATAGAACGAAACGATCAGGGCCAGAGGGTCGGTCAGCGCATGTCCGGTGCGCACATGCGCGAGGCTTTGGGCATCGCGGCACAGATCAGAGGTCACAAACACCTGCGCCCCCATGGCCGTGATCTTGTCGGCAACTTCGGCCAGGGATTGCTCGGCCGCATCGCCGGCGGCCAGAGCCAGCACCGGAAAGCCATTGTCGACGATCGAGATCGGCCCGTGCAGGATTTCAGCCGAAGAATAGCTTTCGGCATGCAACTGGCAGGTTTCCTTGAACTTCAGTGCCGCTTCGCCGGAAATTGCCCAGGCCGGCCCGCGCCCGGTCGTGAACAGCGACGGGCGCTGGCCGATGCTTGCGCGCAGCTCGGGCCAATGGATCTGTGCTGCCTCGCGCAGTTTTTCAGGCAGCTCGCGCAGGGCCGCGCGCACCCCATCGTCATCTTTCCATTCAGCCAGCAGTGCAAGGCCCGCCACTGCCGATGTCACGAATGTCTTGGTTGCCGCCACACTGCGTTCCGGGCCGGCGTGAATATCCAGCGTGCGGTGCGCCGTGCTGGCCAGCGGCGAGGCCGGATCATTGGTGATCGCCACCGCATGCGCCCCGTCGCGCATTGCCGCGCGCGTCATTTCCACGATATCGGGGCTTTGGCCGGATTGCGAAACGGTAAGGCAGACGGTCTTTTTCAACTGCAGCCGCGCGCCGTAGATTGATGCAACCGAAGGGCCGACCGAGGCCACCGGCAGGCCAAGCATCAGTTCGCTCGCATACTTGAGATAGGTGCAGACATGGTCGGACGACCCGCGCGCCACTGTCACGAGAAACGCAGGGTCAATGGCCGCCGCCGCAGCAGCAGCTTGCCCGATGGCGGGCGTGGCGTCCTGCAGAAGGCGGGCGACGGCATCGGGAATTTCGTCGATCTCGCGCCGCATCAGGGTGGGTTCGGATGTCTTGTTCATACGTCAGACCTGTCTTGTGCAAGGCGCAGCTCGGCCACGAAGTCGTAG
>JALSJL010000340.1 GCA_026989405.1 Marinosulfonomonas sp.
GGTGACCGGGCTGCCGCGCGATCTGTGGGGCCAGAGCCGCAGCGCCGATATCGCGGCGCGGCTGGCCGATGACAGCGCGCAATTGCTGCCGGCCATGCAGGACCTGCTTTACACCCTGTTGCTGGCCGAGCTTGACCCGCCGGCCGATTCCCGACCGGACGGCCTGCTGTTTCGGGCCCGCATCGACAGGCTGTTGGCGCTTGGGGCGCTTGAGCAGGCGCGTGAAATGCTGAACCTGTCGGGCAGCAACGACGCGCAACTGTTTCGTCGTTCGTTCGATGTGGCGTTGCTCTTGCGTGACGAAGACCGGGCCTGCGACAAGCTGCGCGCCCAGCCCGCCCTGTCGCCGACCTTTCCGGCGCGCATTTTCTGCCTGGCACGGGGGGGCGACTGGAACGCGGCGGCCCTGTCGCTCGAGGTCGGAACTGCGCTTGGCTACCTGTCGGACTTCGAACAGCACCTGCTGGCAAGATTTCTTGATCCGCACCTGTCTGACGGACAGGCGCCCCTTCCGCCACCGCGGCGCATGAGCCCGCTGACCTTTCGCCTGATGGAGGCCATTGGAGAGCCGATTTCCACATCCGGGCTGCCGGTGGCCTTTTCCTGGGCCGACCTGAATTCAAACACCGGCTGGCGCGCCCAGATCGAAGCGGCCGAACGCCTCGTGAGAACCGGTGCGCTGGATCCGAACCGGCTGTTTGGCTACTACAGCGAGCGCAAACCGGCCGCATCCGGCGGGGTCTGGGATCGCGTGGAAGCCATCCAGGCCCTGACCGGAGCCTTGGATCGCAACGATATTGCAGACATTTCCGCGGCATTGCCGTCAGCCTGGGAGGCCATGCAGAGCGCCGAACTGGAAGTGCCCTTTGCCGAACTGTTTGCCCATCGCCTGAAATCCGTTCCACTGGAAGGAACCGCCCGCAGCCTGGTGTTCCGGATCGGGCTGCTGTCACCGGATTATGAAGTCTTTGCCGCCGATCACGCGCCGCTCAATGACCAGGAAGCGATTCTTGTGGCCATTGCTCAGGGCCGGCCCGGCCCGACGTTTCTGGCCGACCCCGAAACCGCCGCCATCCGCGACGGATTTCGCGCCCGCACGGTGCCGGTGCGCCTGCAGTCACTGGTTGAAAGCGGGCGCACGGGCGAAGCCATCCTGCGCGCAATCGCCTTGCTGAGCAATGGTGCCAACGGCGATCTGGACGAGTTGACCGACGGGCTGGCGTTCTTGCGCGCCGCCGGGCTGGAAGATGTAGCCCGGCGCGCGGCGCTGCAGGTCATGCTACTGGACCGGCGCGGCTGATGGACAATGCGCAGGCCATCAGCACCTTTCTCGAGGCCCAGGCCGCCGATCTGGGGGCGGCCCGCAACACGCTGCTGGCCTACGGACGGGATCTCAAGGATTTTTCCGAGTGGGTCACGAAAAACCGCCTTGAATTCGAAACCTGCTCGCAATCCGACATCGAAGCCTACCTGATCAACTGCGATCTTCAGGGCCTGGCGCGCGCGACCCGGGCACGGCGCCTGTCTTCGATCCGTCAGTTCTTCCGGTTCGCCTTCGAGGAAGGATGGCGCACCGACAACCCGGCCCTGCAGATCACCGGCCCGGGACGCGATCAGCGATTGCCCGGAACCCTTTCGCCCGACGAGGTGGCCGCATTGCTGCGCGCCGCACAGAACCATGCGCGATCCGGACCGGAGCGCCTGCGCGACACCTGCCTGCTTGAACTGCTCTATGCCACCGGCATGCGCGTGTCGGAACTGGTCTCACTGCCGGTCGCGGCCGCGCGTGGCGGCCCGAAAATGCTGCTTGTTCGCGGCAAGGGCGGAAAAGAGCGGCTGGTTCCATTGACCCCGCCCGCCCGCGCCGCATTGAAAGCCTGGCTTGTTGCGCGCGACGACGCCGAAGAACTGGCAAGGCAACAAAAGGGGCAACCCGGCTCGCCATTCCTTTTTCCTTCGCGCGGCAAACTGGGGCACCTGACACGCCACTGGTTCTACGGGCGGATCAAGGCGCTTGCCGCCGCCGCCGGCATTGCCCCA
>JALSJL010000341.1 GCA_026989405.1 Marinosulfonomonas sp.
ACCATGCTGTGCGAGCGCCATGCGATCGACTACGGGGTCTACCACAGTTGCACGCTTGACAGCATGGGCCACAGGTTTGGCCATGACTGCACCGCGATGGACAACGCGGTGTCCAGGCTTGATGCCATGCTCGCGCAATTCCTGCCTCGCTGGCTGGAGTCGGGCTATGAAGTTGCGGTGACATCCGATCACGGACAGACTGCGCGCGGCCATCATGGGGGGCGTGGTGAAGACCAGCAGGATGTTGCGTTGTACTGGTTCGGCGGCGGCGAGGGGCCGGGCGAAGATGAACTGCTTGACCAGTTGGCTCTGGCGCCCACGTTGTTGCGACGCCTCGGGGCGGAAATACCGGGCAGCATGGAAGCGCGGGCGTTTCTGGGGGGCGATTGATGCCGGATTACGATCAACTTCTCGATGCCGAGATCAAGGCATTCGTGGAAAAGACCGGGCGGTTCTATCCGCCGGAAACGGCCAGTTTTTCGATCCGGAAACAGCGCGAGGTATACGACGCTATGTGTCGCAGTTTCTATGCCGGGCGGCCAGAGAATGTGCGCACGCAGGACTTTCGCGAAGATGGTCTGGCCCTGCGCCTTTACCAGAACGCCGAGCAAGCGCCCGTGGCGGCGGTCTTGTATCTTCACGGTGGCGGATTTGTTGTCGGAGGGCTGGACAGCCATGATGATATCTGCGCCGAAATCTGCGGTGCAACCGGGTTTGATGTGGTCGCTGTGGATTACCGGCTTTGCCCGGAACATCCGCATCCCGCAGCCTTCGAAGACGGGCAAACTGCGCTGGGTTGGTTGCGTCGCCGGGGGGCCGGGCGCATTGTTCTTGCGGGCGACAGCGCCGGTGCAAACCTCGCAGCCGCATTGGCGCACAGTTCGCGAGAACAGGCGGATATAGCCGGGCAAGTGCTGTTTTACCCGGGCCTTGGCGGCGATCACGATGAAGGGTCCTGTATCACGCACGCAGACGCCCCCATGTTGACCCGCGGCGATCTCGAGTTCTACGAGGCATTGCGTCCTGCCGGGCGTGACGTCTCGCAAGATGCGACATTCGCCCCATTGCGCGACGTTGATTTTTCCGGATTGCCGCCGACGCTCGCCCTTGGCGCCGAATGCGATCCGTTGGCCGATGATGCACCGGCCTATGGCGCGGCGATTTGTGCCGCGGGCGGGCAGGCTGTGGCATTGGTCGAAAAGGGGCTGGTCCATGGCCATTTGCGCGCCCGGCACAGTTCGTGGCGTGCAGCCCGCAGTTTTGCACGGGGCCTGCGCGCCATTGTGGCCATGGGCGAAGGGCGGCCGATTGGGCCGGATGGGCCAGGCGACGATACAGCGGCATGACCTGTTTCCAGAACAATGGCGCCACGCCCGGCAGCGCTTGTCACACGAGATCGCGGGCAAGCGTTGCCTGATATTCCTTTTCAAACACGCACTGGTCGCCTTCAAACGCTCGGACCCGCGCCGACAGGTGGAAATCGGTCGCATCTGCCCACATTTCGCTTTCGGCTTCGGTGCGCAGCGCCCAGTCGCCCCGCCGCATTTCATCAATCCATGTCGCCCGGGCCCGGGCGCTGAGCGGGTCGTCCGGGTGAATTGACCACCACTCACGCGCCTCGGAGGCGGTGATCATTCCATGGGCAAGGTTTTCGACTTCGCCGAAATCATCGACAATCTGCAGCGTGCGAACCCCCGTCTCAGGGTCGATTGCGCTTTCGCGTCGATTGGCGGGCTTTCGTCGCCAGCGGACATCCGCCCCCGGCGCGCTTTCCGGGGGGGCAAAGGGCCGAACCGGACGCCGGTCTTCTTTCAGCAAGGGCAGGCTGATCTGGCCGCGAGACAGGGTCAGAGCCGTGCGTCCGGGTGCCGGCCAGACAAGCGGCCAGTAGACGTTGGACAGCGACAGGCGCAACCGGTGGCCGGCCGGAAGCTGATAGGCTGTCTGGTCGAGCTTGAATGCAATGTCCTGCGCCTGGCCGGGCGGCATTGGCCTGGGGTCTTGTGCGCCGGTTCGGTGTGTCAGGTTCAACACCCCGTAGGTTATGCGCGCAACCGTTCCGTCGGGGCGGACATCGTTCAGCCGCGCCGAGATTTGCGCAACCGGCGCGTCGCTGGCAAGCCGAAGCCGCAGCTCTGGCGCGCCGACAATTGCCAGCGGCGCTTCCAGCGGCTCGGTGTCGAAACACACCGACAGGCAGTCTTCGAGTGTCTGATCGCCCGGCAAGTCCGGCCCCCGCCAGATGGCGCAGTATTCTCCGGCATCGGCGCCGGTGCTCAGCGGGCAGTCGAGCCGGCGCTCGAACGCGGTGGATTTCGGCCCGAGACCGGATGCGCCAAGCTTGAGAATGTGCTCGGGCGCATTTCGGAAATCCTGGGCGATCCACCGGCCCGGTCGATGGCTGTAATCGGTGCGGGGGGGCACGCTGTCCACCAGCCAGAGGCGCAGGTCGGGGTCGTCCTCGACGCCGGTGTCGCGCCCCTTCAGCCAACGGCCCCACCAGCGCAGGGCTTCCTGCAGAAAACCGATGCGCGGGCCGGGTTCGGCAAAATGCGGATACATGTGGATCCATGGCCCGATGATGCCCTTGACCGGCGCATCCAGGTTGGCAACCAGTGACTGAACCGTATTCTTGTAGCCATCCCCCCAACCGCCGATCGCCAGTGTCGCGGCCTGAATGGCGCTGTAGTCTTCACACACAGAGCCGTGGCGCCAATAGGCGTCGCGCCGTTGGTGTTCCAGCCAGCGTGCTGGCAGAAAGGGGTTGGCGCGAAGCCTTTCCAGCCACATGTCGCGCCAGCGCTCCCCGACGATCATCGGGTCCGGCGCGCGTGACGAATAGCTGAGCATGGTGCTGCCCCAGCCGAAATTTTCGCCCAGCAGGCAGCCGCCCTTGTAGTGAATGTCATCGGCAAAACGATCGACCGTCGAGCAAAGCGTTATGATCGCCTTCAGCGCAGCGGGGCGCAGGGCCGCCACCTGCAGGGCATTGAAACCGCCCCAACTGATCCCCATCATGCCGACGTTTCCGCAACACCAGTCCTGCGCCGCGATCCAGCGGATGACCTCCAGGGCATCGGCCAGTTCCTGCGGCGTGTATTCATCGCGCATCAGCCCTTCGCTGTCGCCGTTGCCGCGGATATCGACACGCAGGCAGGCATATCCGTGGCTTGCGAAATACGGATGCGTCAGTTCATCGCGCATGAAGGTGCCATCGCGTTTGCGATAGGGCAGGTATTCAAGAATGGCGGGCACAGGGCGGTCGGGGGCGCCTTCGGGCATCCAGACGCGCGCCGACAGGCGGGTGCCATCGGACAGGACGATCGCCAGATCTTCTGTCTCGGTAACATCATGCGGTCCCATTGCCATTTGCCGATCACCTTTTCTGACTGTCCAGGACTGAAACCGGGGTGGAATATTTGCCCCTGCTGACTTGAAAACGGCATTATCTTCTGGCGATTGTCGCCCTTGAGTCATACCAAAGTCGGATCGGTTCGCCCTGATGTCGTTCTTGTTCCTTGTCGTGCGAGTGCCATAGCCTAAATTCGGGGTCAGCCGCTACCGGAGATGCGATCATGGGAAAAACTCGGCCGATGGACGACAAGACGCGCGACCACAGTCTGCCCAAGGGGCGGCAGGTGGAAGACGCAGCGCTTGCGGAGGTCGCGATGATGCTGGGAGACCTGCCCCGCAGGCGCGACATGCTGATCGAGGCGCTTCACGCGATTCAGGATCAGGCCGGTTTCCTGGCGGCGCGCCACCTGGCCGCGCTTGCAGAAATGTTCAGGCTGAGTCAGGCCGAGGTGTATGAGGTGGCCAGCTTCTACCACCATTTCGACATCGTGAAAGAGGGTGAGCGCGCGCCGGCACCACTGACCATCCGCATCTGCGACGGGTTGTCTTGCGAAATGGCCGGAGCGGGCGGGCTGCTCGACAGGTTGCGCGACACCACCGATGCGACCCGCGTGCGCATCATGAACGTGCCGTGCATAGGCCGGTGCGACAAGGCGCCGGCGGCCCAGGTCGGCAAACGGGCTGTGGACAACGCCAGCCTGGAACGCATCATCGAGGCCACGCTCGACGCTCATGAGCCCGCGGTTCCCGATTATGAAACGCTTGAGGCCTATCGCTCGGTTCAGGGCTATCAGATCCTCGCGCGTGTGAGGTCGGGCGAACTGGACGCCGCGGCGGCCATTGAAATCATGTCCGATGCCGGGCTGCGCGGTCTGGGCGGAGCGGGGTTTCCCGCCGGCCGAAAATGGCAGATCGTTCGATCCTTCGACGGCCCGCGGTTGATGACGGTCAATGCCGATGAGGGTGAGCCGGGAACCTTCAAGGACCGGTTCTGGCTGGAAAGCTCTCCGCACAGAATGCTTGAGGGCGCGCTGATCGCCGCACATGTTGTCGGCTGCGCGCGGATCTACATCTACCTGCGCGATGAATATCCGGCGGCAAGAATGATCCTGACGCACGAGATCGCGGCGCTCGAAGAGGCCGGGATGCTGTCGATCCCCATCGAGCTGCGGCGTGGGGCGGGGGCCTATATCTGCGGCGAAGAAAGCGCCATGATTGAAAGCATGGAAGGCAAACGCGGCCTTCCGCGCCATCGGCCACCCTACATTGCCGAAAAGGGATTGTTTGGTCGCCCGACGCTCAATCACAACGTCGAAACGCTTTCCTGGGTGCCGGACATTCTGCGCAACGGCGCCAGGTGGTTTGCCGAACAGGGTCAGAAAGACCATCCGGGTCTGCGCTCTTATTCGGTTTCCGGCCGGGTCGCAAAGCCCGGCGTGGTTCTTGCGCCCGCAGGCATTACCGTGACCCAGCTGATCGAGAACTTCTGCGGCGGAATGGCGCAAGGACACGAGTTCAAGGCCTTCCTGCCAGGAGGCGCCTCGGGCGGTATCTTCCCGGCGTCGATGGCGGATATGGCGCTGGATTTCGGGACGTTCGAGCCGCACGGCGGCTTCGTCGGCAGCCACGCCCTGGTGGTGCTTTCACAACATGACTCCGTGCGCGCGGCCGCGCTGAACACGATGCGGTTCTTTGCCCATGAAAGCTGTGGCCAGTGCACTCCATGCCGGGCTGGAACCGAACGCCTGGTGCAGTTGCTTCAGCAGCCCGACCGGCCCCTGATGGAAGAACTGGTTCAGGTCATGGCGGACGCGTCGATCTGCGGGCTGGGGCAGGCCGCGGGCAATTGTGTGACACACCTGATCCGATACTTCCCGGAGGAATTGGCATGAGCGAGCGTGTGGTCTTCACCCTGGATGGCTGCGAGCAAACCGCAGACCCCGACGAAACAATCTGGCAGGTCGCCAAGCGGGTTGGCACCTCGATCCCGCACCTGTGTCACCGCGACGACCCCGAGTATCGCGCCGATGGCAACTGCCGGGCCTGCATGGTCGAAATCGAAGGGGAGCGGACATTGGCGGCCTCATGTGTGCGAAAGCCCGCGGATGGCATGGTCGTAAGGACGGCAGGCGATCGGGTTGAGGCAAGCCGGCGCATGATCTTTGAACTGCTTGCCTCGGAAATGCCCGCGCGCGACAGTGGCCCGGACCCGGAAGCGTTTTTCTGGAAGCAGGCGGACGCCGTCGGCCTGGAAACGCCACGCTTCGGCCCGACCCGTCCCGGTGCCCAGGCGGCCGTGCCTGCGGACAGTATTTTTCACGACGCGTCTCACCCGTCGATCGCCGTCAACCTTGACGCCTGCATCGCTTGCAACCTGTGCGTCCGGGCCTGCCGGGAGGTGCAGGTGAACGATGTGCTCGCAATGGCGGCGCGCGGCATGGAGACGTTGCCGGTCTTTGATCTGGACGACCCGATGGGGCTTTCGACATGCGTTGCTTGCGGGGAATGCGTGCAGGCCTGCCCGACCGGCGCATTGATGGAAAAAACGGTCATGGATGAAAGCGCGACGCGGCGCGTGGTTTCCGCGGACAAGACGGTCGACTCGATCTGCCCGTTTTGCGGCGTCGGCTGCCAGACCGAAGTTCATGTCAGCCAGGATCGCATCATCAAGGTGGACGGGCGCAAGGGGCCGGCCAACCGTGGCAAGCTTTGCGTCAAGGGCCGGTTTGGTTTTGACCATGTCATGAGCCCGGAACGCCTTCGCAAGCCGTTGATTCGGCGTGATGACGCCCCCAAACGCGGCGACATGCAGCTGTCGTTTGACCGCATCCACGAGGTCTTTCGTGAAGCCAGCTGGGATGAAGCCCTGGATCGCGCGGCGGCCGGGCTGAAGTCCTTGCATGATGAACACGGCGGCGCGGCAATCGCGGGGTTTGGCTCGGCCAAGGGAACAAACGAGGAAGCTTACCTGTTTCAGAAACTCATTCGGCAGGGGTTTGGCACAAACAACGTGGATCACTGCACGCGCCTGTGCCACGCGTCGTCTGTCGCCGCCCTGATGGAGGGCGTGGGTTCCGGCGCTGTCTCGGCGCCGTTTACCGCGGCGGAAGATGCCGAAGTCATTCTGATCATCGGAGCCCGGCCCACGCAAAACCATCCGGTTGCTGCGACCTATTTCAAACAGGCCGCCAAACGGGGCGCAAAACTCATCGTGATGGATCCGCGGCGTCAGGATCTGATGCGCCACGCCTCGCACCCGGTCGTGTTCAAGCCGGGGCGCGATGTTGCCCTGCTGAATTCGATCCTGAACGTCATCATCCAGGACGGTCTGCACGATGAGCAATACATTCAGGCTCATGTCGAGGGCTTCGCAGCCCTGCGCGACAAGGTCGCGGGCTTCACCCCCGAAGCCATGCAAGACATCACCGGCGTCACACCGGAGCTTGTGCGCGAAGTGGCGCATACCTTTGCCAAGTCGCGCGCCTCGATCATTTTCTGGGGCATGGGGGTCAGCCAGCATGTGCATGGCACCGACAACGCCCGGTGTCTGATCGCGCTGGCTCTGATCACCGGTCAGGTCGGCCGTCCCGGCACAGGTCTGCACCCGCTTCGTGGGCAAAACAACGTGCAGGGGGCGTCTGATGCCGGGCTGATCCCGATGGTGTATCCCGACTATGCGTCGGTCGAAAATCCTGATGTGCGCGCGCGTTATGAGGATGCCTGGGGGCGCAGCCTTGATCCGGCCGCGGGGCTGACTGTTGTAGAAGTGATCAACGCAATCCACAACGGACAGATCAAGGGCATGTTCGTGCAAGGCGAAAACCCGGCGATGTCCGACCCCGATCAGAAACATGCCCGCGCGGCCCTTGCCATGCTGGAGCATCTGGTCGTGCAGGACATCTTCCTGACGGAAACCGCCTGGCATGCCGATGTGGTTCTGCCGGCGTCATCGCAGGCAGAAAAAACCGGCACCTATACGAACTCGAACCGTCAGGTTCAGATCGGTCGCCCGGCCCTGTCGCCCCCCGGCGACGCCCGCCAGGACTGGGAGCTGATTGTCGAACTGGCCAACCGGATCGGGCTTGACTGGTCGTATCGGAGCGTCTCGGAAATCTACACCGAGATGGCCGGGCACATGCCGTCGCTGGCCAATATTTCCTGGGACCGGATCGAGCGCGAGGGATGTGTCACCTACCCGGCGCCCGCGCCTGACGCGCCGGGCCACGAAATAATCTTTGAAGCTGGGTTTCCCACGCCGGGCGGGAAGGCCAGGATCGTGCCCGCAGATCTGACGCCACCTGACGAGATGCCCGATGAGGACTTTCCCCTGGTCCTGACGACAGGCCGTCTTCTGGAACACTGGCACACCGGGGCCATGACCCGGCGTTCACGCGCATTGAACGCGCAGGAACCCGAGCCGACGGTGGCCATGCACCCAAAAGAAATTGGCAGGTTGGGGCTGAAGCGTGGGCAAAAGGTGGTCGTGGAAACCCGGCGCGGTGCGGTTGAACTGACCCTGCGGGCCGATCGCGACGTTTCGCCGGGCATGCTGTTCATGGCGTTCTGCTTCGCGCAGGCGCCGGCGAATGTTCTGACGAACCCGCAGCTCGACCCGATCGGGAAGATCCCCGAGTTCAAATATGCGGCCGCCCGTATTCGCGCCGCCTGAGTCCGGGGATCAGTAGTCTTCGGTCTCTTCGCCGGTGTCGACCAGCCAGCCGCCAGGCCCGGCGATCGTGTCAGGCAACAGAAGGATCAGGGCTTCACGAAGCCCGATGCAGGCCATGGTGGCCAGTATGACCTGGTCAATTGTCAGTGCTGAAAATTCCATTGTTCACCTCATCCACTCTTCAACAAGGCTTTTCCCGGCCAAACAGGGCAGAATAATGACAATGGAATGAAAACATGGTCGCTTTCGGACGATCTCGGGACAATCTCGATTTTTCCGAAAAACTGTTTCAGTCCTGCCGCAGTTCGGGGGCTGCCGCGAAGGGGTCAACGGGGTATTTCACCTCGGACAGATACAACCCAAACGGCGGCGCAACAGGTCCGCAGGCCGAACGGTCGCGCGCTTCAAGAGCCTCGCGAATGCGCTCGGGAGGCCAGGCAAGCGCGCCGACCCGTTCCAGCGTGCCCACAAATGACCGAACCTGATTGTGCAGGAAACTGCGGGCCTGAACGTCAAACCTGTATTCGATCCCGAATTGTCCGACATGTTCCGAAATGTTCAGCTTGTCCAGCGTCTTGATGGGCGATTGGGCCTGGCAGCCGGTCGAACGGAACGTCGTGAAGTCATGGGTGCCCAAAAGATGCCCCGCGCCGGCCTGCATCGCGGCGAGGTCAAGCCGGTGTCCGACGCGCCATGCCAGGCCGCGTTCATAGGTCAGGGGGGCGCGGCGCGAGATCAGCCGATACAGGTATCGCCGTTCCTTCGCGGAAAACCGCGCGTGAAAGCTGTCATCGACGCGCGCGACCGCAAGAATGGCAATGGGCCTGGGTTTCAGGTGATGGTTGAGCGCTTCCGAAAGCCGAAACGGCTCCCAGTCCCTGGACAGTTCGCAATGGGCAACCTGCGCCATCGCATGAACGCCGGCATCGGTCCGCCCGGCGGCGGCAACGCCCGGATTGTCGGGTTCGAGCTTTCGCAGCGCGTCTTCAACGCCCTGCTGCACCGATGGCCGCCCTTTCTGGCGTTGCCAGCCGGAAAAACCGGCGCCGTTGTATTCGATCTTGAGGGCGTAACGTGGCATGGGCGACGCTTACAGAATGGCTGCACGCAGGGCAATGGCCTGCCATGCGCGGGCGCGCGCGACGCGCGCACCCGAAACCGGATTACTCCGCCAGGAACACGCCGGTTTCGACATGCGTGGGCGTGACGCCCCCGGCGGTAAAGACGTTATACATCTTGTCCAGCCTGACGACGCCGGCGGCCTGATTGCCTGTCGCTCCACCGATCATCCCGGCCCAACTGCCCGAGACATCGGTTACCGTGTCCCCGGCGCCGTTGTCCCATATTCCGCCGGTTGCCGTTCCGGCATACGTGCCGTCCGCGCTGATGCTCGCTGCGCCAAGCGTGACATCGGCATAGTCCTTTGGCTCGGTGCCGTCATACCTGATCATCTTGCGACCGGTGATGGTGCCGGCAATCGTCGAGGCGCCAAAATCCGCGGTGAGTGTCGTGTCGCCCGTCACGCCATAGATATCCTCCTGGCCGGAATCGGCCGAGCCCCAACTGCCGACATACTTGCCCGAAAGCGTGGCCGTGCCGCTGGTCGGCATGCTGGTCGAGCCATTGCGGGCATAGGTCGCGGCCTGCTTGAACCCGTTCGGAGACCAGCCCGAGCTGGAGGCAATCGACGCGCTCATCGCGCCGTCCGCGGTATCACCGCTGTGGCCCAGTTCCATCAGGTTTGTTGGCAGGGGTTGGCTTGCGGTTGCATCAATTCGGGTGAAGGCACGAAATGCGCCACGATCGAGGTTGGTATCTCTTGTAACGCCGGCAATCGTGCTGCCGTCGATGGTGATCGTGACGGCATCGCCGTTGTTGGCCGAGGCCGTAACCGTCCCGGTCATGGCCGCCCCCGCCGTTGCGGTCGCGGGTGACAGGTTGACCGAAGCCGCGTTGGTCGTTGTCTGACATGCCGTCAATGCGGCGAAACCTGCAATCGTCAAAATGATCTTCATGTTCTGCTCTTTCTTCCAGTTTTCACATTGGTCTTGACCCAAGAATTCTTTTTCCAAGCCAATGGAAAGTGACCCTTGCGGGCGAAATGGCCGGAATTACGGCAAGTTGGCGACAACTCCGAGAGGAATTTGCAAGGCTTGCGTGCCTGCAATCCGGCACTTTCGGGCTGGGTGCTGAAATGGAATGCCCGACGGTCTGGCGAAACATGCGACTACCAATGGCCGAATTCGCTTCCTATATTGGCTGTGAATGTGAAGGGGCAGGCTTTTGGTAGTTTCCGATATTGCGGACCAGGTGACGCGCGGCATCGAGGCTGTCCAGTCGACGGTCAGCGAAGCATTTTTCGAGCCGACCATCCGTCTGGGTGTCACCGGGCTGTCACGCGCGGGCAAGACAGTGTTCATCACGTCGCTGGTGGCCAACCTGATTGACCGCGGGCGGATGCCGCAGCTGGTGGCGGCCTCAACCGGGGCCATTCGCGCCGCATATCTGCGCCCGCAACCGGATGATACCGTGCCCAGGTTCGACTATGAGGCGCATATCGCCGCGCTGCGTGCACCCGAGCCGCATTGGCCCGAAAGCACACGTTCAGTCAGTGAACTGCGCCTTTCAATGAAGGTGCAGCCGTCCGGGTTGCTCGGCAGGATGTCGGGGCCACGGACCGTGCACCTGGACATCGTGGATTATCCGGGGGAATGGCTGCTCGACCTTGCATTGCTGGACAAGAGCTATGCGCAGTGGTCCGCCGAAACGCTTGATCGCATCAAGGAGCGCGAGATCGCCCAGGATTTTCATGCCATGGCGGACCAGACCGATGCCTCGCAACCCTTTCAGGAGCCGGAGGCAAAAGCGCTGGCCGCGTCCTTCACGAACTACCTGAAGTCGGCCAGGTCGGCGGGCTATTCCGACTGCACCCCGGGGCGGTTCCTTTTGCCTGGCGAGCTGGCCGGATCACCGGTGCTGACCTTTGCGCCGCTACGCCAGCCCGACCGGGCGCGTCGGGGTGCGCTGTGGCGCGAAATGGAGCGCCGATACGATGCCTACAAATTGAAAGTGGTCAAGCCGTTCTTTCGCGACCATTTTTCGCGGATCGACCGTCAGATCGTGCTGGTCGATGTGTTGGGCGCAATTCATGCAGGGCCGCCCGCCGTCGAGGACCTGCGCCGCGCGATGAGCGAGATCCTTGGCGCGTTCCGGCCGGGGCGCAATGCCTTCCTCAGTCAGTTGTTGCTGGGAAAACGTGTCGAAAAAATCCTGTTCGCGGCGACCAAGGCCGACCACCTTCATCACAAACAACATCCGCGCCTGACAGCCATCATCGAGGCGCTGGTCAGCGACGCGCGAACGCGCGCCGACTTCAAGGGGGCCGAGACCGCTGCCATGTCGATTGCTGCAATCCGGGCGACGACCGAAGAAACCATCGAGCACGAAGGTCGCAAGCTGGATTGCGTTCGAGGCACGCTGCTGAACGGGAAACAGGCGGCATTCTACCCGGGCGAGTTGCCCGACGATCCGCGCCAGCTGCTCGATCCGGCCCGGGCCGGGGCCAGGAAATGGCTGGATGCCGACTATGAGATCATGTCCTTTGCACCGGCCCGCCTGCGCCTGAAACCGGGTGACGGGCCGCCGCATATCCGGCTGGACCGGGCCGCGCAGTTCCTGATCGGAGACAGGCTGTGAAGGTTGTCCTGCAGCAGGCCACGCCGGATGATTGCCCCGCGATGGGAAAGATCCTGTCGGACTGGGTCGGGGAAAATGACTGGATGCCGCGCATGCACCCGCGCGAAAGCTACCCGCAGTTCTGCGAGCTTCTCATCAACATTGGTGCGGTGACGGTTGCGCGCATGGACGGACGGGTTGCCGGGTTTCTGGCGTTGCAGGACAATGACATCCAGGCGCTTTATCTTGCGCGCGATGCGCGTGGCCAGGGCATTGGCAAGCGGCTGTTGTCAAACGCCAAGGATCAAACCGATCATCTTGAGCTTTGGACATTCCAGGCAAACCTTGGCGCACGGCGGTTCTACGCGCGCGAAGGGTTTCGCGAGGTGGAACTGACCGACGGCTCAGGCAATGACGAGAAACTGCCGGACGTGCGTCTGGCATGGGCAAGGAAAAAGCCATGACCAGGAAAGACGGGCCGGTTTTGATCGAACTGGATGAAACCGACGCACCAGGGCCCGACACGGCGCCGCCGGTGCCTGAGGCCGGACATGAACCGCCAACACAGGGCGCCGCGATGCAGACCATGGCGAACTTGGCCGCGCGTCCTGCGTCGCGCCTTGGAAGATGGTTCTGGCGGCTGTTCGGGGCGCTGCTCACATTCGGGCTGACACTTTGGGCGTGGGATGCGCTGAACGCACTGATCGCGCGAAATGTGGTGCTGGGCTATATCGCACTTGGGCTGACGATTGCATTCTTGCTGATCTGTCTGGCGATCATCCTGCGCGAGTGGGCCGCATTTGCGCGTTTGCGCAGGATTGATGGCGTCAAGGCCGCCGCCCGGCTGGCACTGGCAAATTCGGATCTGGCGGCCGCCCGGCAGGTCACGAGTCAACTGCGCGCGCTTTACCGTGGCCGGCCCGAGATGGAGTGGGGGCTTGAGCGGCTGAAAGAGCGTGCCGCCGATGTCCTTGATGCGGATGCCCAGCTGGGTCTGGCCGAACACACTCTGCTGGAGCCTCTTGATGCACAGGCGCGCCGCGAAATCGAGTCTGCAGCCCGCCAGGTGGCGACCGTGACGGCCATTGTGCCGCTGGCACTGGCCGATGTCTTTGCGGCCCTCACAGCAAATCTCCGGATGATCCGGCGCATCGCCGAAGTTTATGGCGGTCGCGGCGGGGTTCTGGGCAGTTGGCGTCTGGCGCGCACCGTCCTGACACATCTGGTGGCCACGGGTGCGGTTGCAGTGGGTGATGACGTGATCAGCGCCATCGCCGGCGGGGGGGTCGTGTCCAGGTTGTCGCGCAGGTTCGGCGAAGGCATCATCAATGGCGCCCTGACCGCGCGTGTCGGTGTTGCCGCGATGGAAGTCTGCCGACCGCTGCCGTTCTTGCAGGCAACCCGCCCCTCGGTCACGGGGCTGGTTCAGCGGGCCCTGAGCGGGCTGTTCGGCGGGACAAGAGACGGCTAGGGCGGCGTGTTGCCGGCCACACCGTTCGAGGAGTCGCCAACGCTAACGCAGAATGGGCACCGCACCGGCAGGCTGGCGGGCCTGCGCCACACCCATCTGCATGCCGGCCCCGATGCGCCGGGCCAGGGCGACCCAGGCAAGGGCCGCATCGCGCGGCAAGACCTCGTGGGCGACGTCTTCGAACAGGTCCAGCCAGATCGGAAAATGCTCGGGCATGACCGATGGCGTTGCCATGTGCACCTGTTGCGGGCGGCCGTCATAGCTGCGCTCGTGCAAAATTGCATTGCGCCAGAAACGGCCGATCTTTTCTTCGTGGGCGTCCCAGGCCTGGGTGCTTTCGCCGATGCGTTCTGAAAAAACTGGCCCAAGCACCGGGTGGGCGCGGATGCGGGCGTAAAATGCGCGCATCATCAGGTCAATCTGATCCGGCGAAATCGCGAACCGGGGGGGCATGGCTGTCATGTGGCACCTGTCGTTGACTGCATCCCTTGGTATCTAGGTCGGCCCGGCGAATTCTGAAGCGCTGCGATTGTCGCAGGCACTGGACCATTCACGCGCCCCCCCCTATAACCGCCGGCATGAGATGCCTCGATGCCATCATCATTCGAATTATCACCCCGGCGCTCTGAGAAATGCGAGCTGCCGGGACAAGGCGTTTGACCCTTCACGCCGATCCTCAAATCCATTCCGACGACACGCCAAAAGGACGCAACACATGTGCGCCGATACACCTGACTACAAAGACACACTGAATCTGCCGAAA
>JALSJL010000342.1 GCA_026989405.1 Marinosulfonomonas sp.
GACATGAGCTTTTCCGAGGCCGCGAAACTGGCCTATGAAAACCGCGTCACCCTGTCGGCCACGGGGTTTTACAAGACACCCAAGATCGAATGGGACCGTATTTCAGGCCGCGGGCGACCATTTTTCTACTTCGCGTATGGCGCAGCCGTGACCGAATGCGTTCTGGACACCCTGACCGGCGAAAACCGCATATTGCGAGTCGATATCCTGCATGACGTTGGCAATTCACTGAACCCGGCGATAGATATTGGCCAGATCGAGGGCGGTTTTGTGCAGGGCGCAGGCTGGCTGACAACAGAAGAATTGGTGTGGGACGATCAGGGCCGGCTGCGCACGCATGCGCCCTCGACCTACAAGATCCCGGCGTGCTCGGATCGGCCAGAAGTGTTCAACGTGGCGCTTTGGGATGGCGAAAATCGCGAGGCCACCATCTATCGCTCAAAGGCGGTCGGCGAGCCGCCATTCGTGCTCGGGATTTCGGCCTTCATGGCGCTTGCCGATGCAGTTGCGGCCTGTGGGGCCGGCCAGGCGGATTTGCGCGCGCCGGCCACGGCACAAGCGGTTCTGGATGCAATATCGCGAGCGCGGTCGTGAGCTTCGATCTGGAAGAATTGCGCGCGCTCGTACGCATGCACGGGCGCGTTGCGCGCGTGGTTGTTGCTGCGACCAAGGGGTCGGCTCCACGCGAATGCGGCGCGGCAATGGTGGTTTGGGAAGGCGGGCAGTCAGGCACGATCGGCGGCGGCGCGCTGGAATTGGAGGCCGCGCGGCGTGCACGGTGTTTTCACGACTGGTTGGACACCACGGCGCTTGGACCGGGCCTTGGCCAATGCTGCGGCGGAAGCGTTACCCTGCTGTCAGAAGTTTTTGATGATGCGCGCCTGTCCGAGATAAACGGGCCGGCCTTTGTGCGCCGTGTTCGGGGCGACCGCGACATGCCGCTGAAGCTGAAAAAAATGCTGTCGGACCACAAGAGTGGGCGTGATGCGATTGTCTCGATGCTTGCCGAGGGTTGGATGATCGAGCCAATCAGCGCAGCGCAGCGCCCACTCTGGATATACGGCGCCGGCCATGTCGGGCGCGCCGTTGTCAACGTGCTCGCACCACTTCCGGGCCTGGCAATCACCTGGATCGACAGCGATCAGGCTCGGTTTCCGGGAAGCGTGCCTGAAAACGTGACGCAGTTGGTCAGCCGCAACCCGGCTGATGCCGTCAATCATGCCCCGGTCACGGCCGGGCATCTGATTTTCACATACAGCCATGCCATCGACCTGGAAATCTGCCATCGGTTGCTGGGCCACGGATTTCGCTCGGCCGGGTTGATCGGCTCAAAGACCAAATGGGCGCGATTTCGAAAACGTCTGAAAGAGCTGGGCCATACGGATGAACAGATCGCGCGGATCACCTGCCCCATTGGCAGGCCCGAACTGGGCAAACACCCACAGGCGATTGCCGTGGGCGTCGCTGCCGACCTCCTGGATAAACTGGCGCATGCCGGATCGGAATTGAACATGGGCGGAGTGAGCGGATGAACGAACAACTTCTGATCGTGGACAGGCTGACCAAGGCATACCCCGGCGTGGTGGCCAACGACGCTGTCAGCTTCGGCGTCGCGCCAGGCGAAGTTCATGCGTTGCTGGGCGAAAATGGCGCGGGAAAATCGACGCTGGTCAAGATGATCTACGGATTGGTGCGCCCGGATTCGGGCACCATGACCTGGAAAGGCGCACCCTACGAGCCGGGCAGCCCGCATGACGCGCGAAAAACCGGGATCGCCATGGTCTTCCAGCATTTCAGCCTGTTCGAAGCGCTGAATGTCGCCGAGAATGTGGCTCTGGGGATGGAGGACCCGCCGCCGATGGGACAATTGGCGGCGCGCATCCGCGAGGTCAGCACGCGTTACGGACTGCCGCTGGACCCGGTGCGCCTGGTCGGGGAACTGAGCGCCGGCGAGCGGCAGCGTGTCGAGATCATCCGCTGCCTGTTGCAGGATCCGAAATTGCTGATCATGGACGAGCCAACATCGGTGTTGACCCCCCAGGAAGTGGAAATCCTGTTTGAAACCCTGCGCAAGTTGAGCGCTGAAGGAACTGCCATTCTCTATATATCCCATAAGCTTGAGGAAATCCGGTCGCTTTGCGATGCCGCCACGATCCTGCGGTTGGGCAAGGTTGTTGGCACCTGCGATCCGCGCGAAAAATCGGCGCGGGAACTGGCCGAGTTGATGGTCGGGCAAACATTGCACACACCGACTCGTGAATCGGCAGACGTGGGGGACGTGGTGCTTGATATCGACGGGCTGAGCCTCGAGTCGGCCAACCCCTTTGGCACGCCGTTGAAAAACATAAACCTCAAGGTGCGTGCAGGTGAGGTCGTGGGTATCGGTGGCGTGGCCGGGAACGGGCAGGATGAATTGCTGGCGGCGCTCTCCGGCGAACTGCCATCGCATCCCACCGCAATTCGGCTGCGCGGGCAGGATGTCGGGGACCTGGGGCCGAACCCGCGCCGCGCGCTGGGGCTGTTGGCGGCACCCGAAGAACGGCTGGGCCATGCCGCGGCCCCCGACATGTCGCTCACCGAAAACGCGGCCTTGACCGGCACGATCCGCGAGCATCTGGCAGACAATGGGTTCATCAAATGGGGCAAGGCGCGGACTTTTGCGCAGGCCATCATCCGGGATTTCGACGTGCGCACTCCTGGCCCGGAAAACGTCGCCCGCTCTCTTTCCGGTGGCAACCTGCAAAAATTCGTGATCGGGCGTGAGGTCCTGCAGCGCCCGGATGTTCTGGTCGTCAACCAGCCGACATGGGGGGTCGACGCCTCGGCGGCAGCTGATATCCGGCAGGCTCTGCTTGATCTGGCAGCCAAGGGTGCAGCGGTGATCTGCATCAGCCAGGACCTTGATGAACTGATGGAAATCTCGGACCGGTTCGCCGCATTGAACGAGGGGCGACTGAGCGAGACCAGGCCCGCGCGCGAACTGAGCATCGAAGAAATCGGCCTCATGATGGGCGGTGCACACGGAATGGAGGTCGCCCATGTTCAGGCTTGAAAAACGCCCGGCTCCGTCGCGCTTCTGGACGGCCTCGACGCCTGTGCTCGCTGTCGTTCTGACAATGCTGGCCGGGGGGGCGATGTTTGCCTTTCTCGGAACCGACCCGCTTGCAGCGATCCGCACGATTTTCTGGGATCCGATCTTTGGCGAGTTCGCGTTTTACTATCGCGGGCAGTTGCTGGTGAAGGCTGCGCCTCTGATTCTGATTGCCATCGGTCTGTCGCTGGGGTTTCGGGCCGGGATCTGGAATATCGGGGCTGAGGGCCAGTATATCATCGGCGCCATCAGTGGCGCAGCATTCGGACTGGCGTTCTATCCGAGCGAAAGCATTCTGCTGTTTCCGGCCATGATCGTCGCCGGAGCGCTGGGGGGATGGCTGTGGGCGATGATCCCCGCGATCCTGAAAACCAGGTTCAATACCAATGAGATACTGGTGTCACTGATGCTGGTGTATGTGGCCGAGGCGATGCTTGCCTCGGTCTCGTCGGGGCTATTGCGCAACCCGGACGGCCTGGGGTTTCCGGGCAGCCGGAACTTCAAGGATTATCCGGCAGCGCATAACAATTTCCTGATCGAAAGCGCAGGTGTGCATTGGGGGGTCGTAACAGCGATATTGGCCGTGATATTCGCCTATGCCCTGCTGAACCGGCATTTGCTGGGCTTCCAGATACGTCTGACCGGCGCAGCTCCCAAGGCCGCAAGGTTTGCTGGCGTAAACCCGTCAATGCTGGTCGTCATCTGCATGGGAATATCCGGTGCCCTTGCCGGGCTTGCGGGCATGTTTGAAGTCACGGGGCCGGCCGGGCAGATCAGCATCGACTTCAATTCCAACTACGGTTTCACGGCGATCATCGTGGCCTTTCTCGGGCGGCTGAACCCCATTGGCGTGATGCTGGCTGGGTTGCTGATGGCCCTGACTTACGTTGGCGGCGATGCGGCCGCATCGACCCTTGGCCTGCCGGGTGCGGCCATCCAGTTGCTGCAGGGAATGCTGCTGTTTTTCCTGCTCGCGGTCGATGTGCTCGCCAACTTCAAGATTCGCTTCGGCAAGACGGAGGCCGCGTGATGGACCTGTCCTCAATCAACCCGCTGGTTCTACTGGCCTCGATCATGGTGGCATCGACACCGATCCTGCTTGCAGCTCTTGGCGAGATGGTGACCGAAAAATCGGGTGTGCTCAATCTTGGCGTCGAAGGCATGATGATTACCGGTGCCGTCTGCGGCTTCGTCATTGCGGTGGAAACCGGAAGCCCGCTGCTCGGGTTCGTCGGCGCGGCCCTGGGCGGCGCGGTCTTGTCGCTGCTTTTTGGCCTGCTGACCCAGTACCTGTTGTCAAATCAGGTGGCATCCGGTCTCGCGCTGACACTGTTCGGGTTGGGGCTGTCGGCCTTGCTCGGGCAGAAATACATCGGGATCAAGGCCCCGCCGACCACCGACTTCGACGTGCCGCTGCTGGCGGACATCCCGGTGCTCGGGCCGATCCTGTTTCGCCATGACATGATGGTCTATTTCTCGATCGCGCTGGTCGCCCTGGTCTGGGCTGTGCTGAAGTTTACCCGCGCCGGGCTGATCCTGCGTGCGGTTGGCGAAAACCACGATGCGGCGCATGCGCTTGGTTACAAGGTTGTTCGCATCCGCATGGCCGCGATTGCCTTTGGCGGTGCGCTGGCCGGGCTGGGCGGGGCCTACATCAGCCTGATTCGCGTGCCGCAATGGACGGAAGGCATGACGGCAGGCGCCGGCTGGATCGCGCTGGCCATCGTGGTATTTGCCAGTTGGCGGCCATGGCGGGTCCTGCTGGGTGCGTATCTGTTCGGCGGAGTCACGGTCTTGCAACTGAATTTGCAGGCAGCTGGCGTCAACATACCCGTCGTCTACTTGTCGATGCTACCATATCTGGTAACAATACTGGTTCTGGTTATCATGTCGGCCAAACGTGGTCGTGCCGCTCTGGGCGCGCCTGCGGCCTTGGGCCGGATATTCCATGCCTCTGGTTAGAGGCTTTTGCTGCCAACCCGGGCGAGATGCCCGAACACTCGAAGGGAGAAACACATGAAATTCACATCAATTCTGACCGGAGCCGCCTTGGCGCTTGGTCTGGCCGGGGCGGCACTCGCTCAGGAAAAGACCAAGGTCGGTTTCATCTACGTTGGTCCCGTCGGCGACGGCGGTTGGACCTTTGAGCACGACCAGGGCCGCAAGGCCGTTGAAGAAGCCTTTGGCGACAAGGTTGAAACCGTGTTTCAGGAAAGTGTTCCCGAGGGCGCCGACGCCGAGCGCGCGATGACGCAGATGGCTTTGGGCGGTGCGAATATCATATTCGCCACATCCTTTGGTTATATGGACCCGGTTCTGAACGTCGCGGCGAAGTTCCCGAATGTGAAATTCGAACATGCCACGGGCTTCAAGCGCGCCGACAATGTCTCGACCTATTCCGCCCGTTTCTACGAAGGGCGCGCGGTGCAAGGCACGATCGCCGGCCGCATGACCAAGACCAACAAGATCGGCTACATCGCGTCCTTCCCGATCCCCGAAGTCATCCGCGGCATCAACTCGGCCTATATCCACGCCAGGAAAGTCAACCCTGATGTCGAATTCTCGGTCGTCTGGGTCTACACATGGTTCGACCCCGCCAAGGAAGCCGACGCGGCCAATGCGCTGATCGAGCAGGGCGCCGACGTGATCTTGCAACACACGGACTCGACCGCCCCCCAGGCTGCCGCGGAAAAAGCCGGAAACGTCATCACATTCGGACAAGCCTCGGATATGGCGGAGTATGCGCCGTTGCCACGGGTTTCGTCGATCATCGACAACTGGGGCCCATACTATATTGCCCGCGTTCAGGCTGTCATGGACGGCACATGGGAAAGCACGGACACATGGGATGGCATCGGGCCGGGCATGGTGAAAATCGGCGAGATTTCCAGCGCGGTGCCGGCTGATGTGAAAGCCGAGGCGGAAGCCCTGCGCGATGCCATTGCCGCAGGCGAATACCACCCGTTCACCGGCCCCTTGAAGAAGCAGGACGGTTCGGACTGGCTGGCTGAAGGTGAAACGGCCGACGATGGCACGCTGGCTGGCATGAACTTTTACGTCGAGGGTCTGTCGGGCGACATTCCGAACTGATCCACTGGGGCCACTCATCGGCTCTGCCGAGCCTCTTCGTTGCCGCTTCGCTGAGCGCGGAGTGCCCGGCAGGGAACGACAAGCGGCACGAAATCGGCCCGGGCACCTGCCCGGGCCTTTCTCTTTGCGCCATGCTGTGAAAGAAAAGGCGCCAGTTTGAGGAACCGGGTTCATGTTTGATTTCCTGATCATCGGCGGCGGCATTGCCGGCGTTTCGGCAGCAGCACGGCTGTCGCATCTTGGCACGGTCGTTCTGCTAGAGGCCGAGGACGGGCTTGGCTATCACGCCTCGGGCCGATCCGCCGCGATGTTCGAGGAAACCTATGGCTCACCCTCGACCATCGCACTGAACAAGGCCAGCAAACGCTACCACCAGACCGCCAACGGTGGTGTGCTCAGCCCACGCGGGCTGTTGCTGGTTGGCACCGAAGAAACCCGCGCGGCCTTTGCCCGCGACATGGTTGCGATGGCGATGGAGGAAATTTCGCTCGATGACGCCCGGCAAATGGTGCCGGTGCTGAACACCGATGTCGTGATCGAAACAGGCTACCATGGCGAAGCCTGGGACGTTGATACCGATCTTCTGATCCAGAACTTCGCCCGCGAACTGCGCGCCAATGGCGGCAAGGTCCTGACCGGGTGTCAGGTCCAGAGCATTGAACGCACCGGCCCCGGCTGGATGGTGAACTCGGCAAATGGCGCAATGTCCGCCCGTATTCTCGTGAATGCGGCCGGCGCATGGGTCGACGCGATTGCCGAAATGGCCGGGATTGCGCCATTGGGATTTCAGCCCTTTCGGCGCTCGGTCGCGCGCATCCCCGCGCCCGGTGGCCTGGACCTGTCGAACTGGCCAATGATGTTTGGCCCGGGTGAAACCTGGTATGCCAAGCCCGATGCCGGAAAGCTGCTGGTGTCACCCGCCGACGAGACGCCGACTGAGCCCCATGATGCCTGGCCCGAAGACCTGACGCTGGCCGAGGGGTTGGCGCGATACGAAGCGGTGGTGACGGAACCTGTCACGCGGCTTGACAGCAGCTGGGCCGGCCTGCGCACGTTTTCGCCCGACCGCTCGCTCGTTATCGGGCCGGACCCGCATGACCCGACCTTTGTCTGGAGCGCGGGCCAGGGCGGCTACGGTTTTCAGACCGCCCCCGCCGCCAGCCAGCTTCTGGCTGATGTTCTGGCCGGGCGCCCCGGTGAACTGGACAAGGCGACCCGAGCGGCCCTGTCGCCGGAACGCTTCGCCTGACCCTACACCCGATCGGGCAGATACTGCACCGAATTCAAGACCTTGTAGGGCGCCGGCGCATAGGCGTTCGGCTTGGTTGCAAGCTCTGGAAACAACGCAAGCACATCGTCGCGCAACCCTTCATCCAGACGGGCAATAGCCGATGCGCTGGCAAGGAAACTCTCCACGGGCAGACCATCCACGCAAAACACCTGGTGGGTGTCGAACAGGATGGTGAAAAACCGCACCCGCTTGGCGGACATGTCGAGGAATGCGCCCTCAACCGGCTCTGCAAGATCGCGGGCCGCAACAAGGCAGCCGGCAGTGTCTTGCTGGCCTTCCAGACGGTAGCCCGGCACCAGAAAACGCTGATCCGGCGCCAGTGAAATACGGTTGGCAGGCAGCATCGGGCCAAGAGCGCGGGGCTGCAGGCAGATCGGGGCAAGGCTGCGTTCGGCGGCCATTTCGGCGGCTGTGACCGAGCGTTCCCAGATCCGGCGCACCGGTTGCAGCCCATTGTCGCGCGTGACCACAAGATCACCCGGGCGCACCATTTCAATGCGACGCAGCCCGCATGGGGTGCGCAGGCTGGCACCGGCAGCGATGCCGCCCGGAAATGGTTGCGCCGTGCCGACCCTCATGTCGGAAGTCTTCAGAAAACTCATGTCTCACCTTTCCACTTGTCCCGGTTTCCGATGCATCCCTATCGCAAAAGTGTAACCAAACCTGGTTATCGCCCTTGCCCGAGCCGGCGTTCTGTCTAGAAATTGAAACGAATTCTACAGTCACGAAAAGTGCGGCAGAAGGGCGAACATGGCAGCGCGCAGACTGAACCTTCCCGACAGCGCAAGCGTGGCCCGAACCGGCCCTGACGCACGCCTGTTCGCGCCCTCGGCCGCGCGCAACCGCACGGCCATTCTTGATGCACTTGCCCGTCTTGTCCCGCCCAAGGGGCGCGCGCTTGAAATTGCCAGCGGCACCGGCGAGCACATGGTCGCACTGGCCCGCCGGTTTCCCGATCTGTCATGGCAGCCGACCGATATCGCCCCGGAGCGGCGCGCCAGCATTTCCGCCTGGCTGAAACACGAAGGCCTGAGCCAGGCCGTCGCGCCCCCGCTGCACCTTGATGCAACGGCACCGGGATGGGGCCGAGAACTGGCGGGCCAGGATGTGATCTTGCTGGTGAACCTCCTGCACCTGATCAGCGACGCCGAAACAGAGACCCTGATTGCCGAAGCGGCACAGGCGTTGGCCCCGGGCGGCGTGTTTGTGGCCTATGGCCCGTTCCTGCGTGGCACCAGCTTTGCCTCGGACGGCGACCGGGAGTTTCATCAAAGCCTGCGCGCGCAGGATGCCGAGATCGGATACAAGTCCTTCGAATGGGTTCAGAGCAAACAGAAGGCGGCCGGACTGGTGCCCGCACAACCTGTCGACATGCCGGCGAGCAACCTGATGCTGGTGGCGCAACGCCCGGGCTGAGCCGTCTTCACCCGTCTATGCGGATCGTCTCGTTTTTCGGATCATACGGGCTGTCCTGGGTCACCTCGGCGTCCCACAACTCGTTGAACATCCGCACTTTCAGCTTCTGCCCCGGTTCGGCCAGATCGGGGCGCACATAGCCCATGCCGATCGACTTGCCGAAAGCCACCGAGTAGCCGCCCGAGGTCAGGCGTCCGACCTTTTCACCCTCGTGATAAAGCGCCTCGCGCCCCCAGGGGTCGGCATCGGCAGGCCCGTCGACCAGCAGCGTCACGCATTTGCTGCGAATGCCGGTTTCGACCATCGCCTGCTTGCCGTGAAAATCCCTGGAAAGATCGACGAACCGGTCCAGCCCGGCCTCGAGCGGCGTCGCATCGCGGCCCAGTTCGGTGCCAAAGGCGCGATAGCTCTTTTCCTGGCGCAGCCAGTTCTGGGCGCGCGCACCCACCAGCTTGAGCCCGTGCTTTCCGCCCGCTTCAAGCAATTGATCCCAAAGGTAATTCTGCATCTCGATCGGGTGATGAAGCTCCCACCCCAGCTCGCCGGTATAGGCCACGCGGATCGCGACGACCGGGCACATCTTCAGCTCGATCCTGCGCATCGACAACCACGGGAACCGCTTGTTGGACAGCGCCGTTTCCGGCTCGGGGTCGCGGATCAGTTCACGCAGCACATCGCGCGACTTCGGCCCGGCGATGGCGAAAACGCCGTAGCGCGTCGTCCAGTCCTCGACCTCGATGCGGCCGAACTCGGCCTCCTTGTCGGCAACGGCCTTGAGCAGATGGTCGCGGTCATAGGCATGCCAGGCGCCGGCCGAAATCAGCACGAAACGATCCTCGGCTTCGCGCAGGATGGTGTATTCGGTGCGGGTGGTGCCGGCATCGGTCAGCGCGTAGGTCAGGTTGATCCGCCCGACGCGCGGCAGCTTGTTGGTGGTGAACCAGTCCAGAAAGGCCGCCGCCCCCGGCCCCTTGACCACATGCTTGGCAAAGGCCGTGGCGTCGATCAGCCCGACGCCTTCCCGGATCGCCTGCGCCTCGTCACGGGCATAGGGCCACCAGCCGCCGCGGCGAAAGCTGCGCGCCTTTTCGTCGAAGTCCGCGGGAGCGTCCAAGGGTCCGTAATAATTGGGTCTTTCCCAGCCGTTGACCTGCCCGAACTGCGCGCCAAGCGCCTTTTGCCGGTCATAGGCCGGGGCCGTGCGCAGCGGCCGGCAGGCGGGGCGTTCTTCGTCCGGGTGGTGCAGGATATAGACGTGTTCGTAGCATTCCTCGTTCTTGCGGGCGGCATATTCGGTGGTCATCCAGTCGCCGTAACGCTTGGGATCAAGGCTGGCCATGTCGATTTCGGCTTCGCCCTCGACCATCATCTGCGCAAGATAATAGCCGGTGCCGCCGGCCGCCGTGATGCCGAAGCTGAACCCCTCGGCCAGCCACATGTTGCGCAAGCCCGGTGCCGGGCCGACCAGCGGGTTGCCGTCGGGGGTGTAGCAGATCGGACCGTTGAAATCATCTTTCAAACCAACAGGTTCGCTGGACGGGATGCGGTGAATGAAGGACATGTATTCTTCTTCGATCCGCTCCAGATCGAGCGGAAACAGATCGGCGCGGAAGCTGTCGGGCACGCCCCATTCGAAGCGCGCCGGAGCGCCGCGCTCGTAAGGCCCCAATATCCAGCCGCCCCGTTCTTCGCGCACATACCACTTGGCATCGGCATCGCGCAGCACCGGGTGCTCGGGGTTGCCGGCCTTGCGCCAGTCGACCAGCGCCGGGTCGGGTTCTGTCACAATGTATTGATGTTCCACGGGAATTGCCGGCAGCTTGAGCCCCAGAAGGCCCGCCGTGCGCACCGCGTGGTTGCCCGTGGCCGTCACCACATGCTCGGCGGTGATCACGGCGCGTTCGTCCGAAGGCACCAGGTTTCCGCCCCGTTCCACCATCTTCGTGACGCTGACGCGCCATTCGCTGCCGGTCCATTCGTAGCCGTCCACCTGCCAGCGCCGTTCGATGGTCGCGCCGAACTGGCGCGCACCCTTGGCCATGGCCTGGGTCACGTCTGCCGGGTTGATGTAGCCGTCGGTCGGGTGAAACAGCGCGCCGCGCAAATCTTCGGTGCGCACCAGGGGCCAGCGCTCCTTGATCTGATCGGGGGTCATGAATTCATATGGGATTCCAACGGTTTCGGCGGTTGAAGCGTAAAGCTGAAACTCATCCATCCGCGCAGCCGACTGCGCCATGCGCAGGTTTCCGACCACTGCAAATCCGGCGTTCAGGCCGGTTTCGGCTTCGAGCGATTTGTAGAATTTCACCGAGTAGTCGTGAATGTGGCTGGTGGCGTATCCCATGTTGAACAGCGGCAACAAACCGGCGGCATGCCAGGTGGAGCCGGCGGTCAGCTCGTCGCGTTCCAGCAACATCACCTCCCAACCGGCACGGGCCAGGTGGTAAGCGATCCCGGCACCGACGGCACCGCCGCCGACGATCAGTGATTTCACATGGGTTTTCATCGGATGGCCTCCGCGGATTCTTCCTGGGCGAAGATTGCCTTTTTCGCGACGCAGGGGGAAGAGCCAAGCGACCGGGTTTGGCGCAAAAGCGACGGCCAGCGCACGGTTGGTTGGCACGGCCTTAACCGACAGGCCGCAGGATCGGGGGACCGGAAACGGACGAAACGGACGCAGACGGGTGACCGGGATCGTACAATCCCGGCGCCGCACAAGGAAACGGCGGGAACCATGGACCCAGTGATCAAATCGGTGAGTGTGAGCGCGCTGCGCGACGGGCTGGCGCAGGCGGTGCGCAAGGTCGAGATGGAGGGCTTCAGCTATGTGCTGCGCCGGCACGGGCAGCCGGTGGCGGTGCTGGTCTCGATGAAGGCGGCCGAACTGGTGTGGGAGGCGCAACTGCGCGCGCTGCACCAGGCGCACCGGCGCGGCGAGACGCTGGACCTGGGGTCGCCGCCGGCCCCGCCACCGGACGATGTGCCGGCCGAAAAGCGCGGCTATCTGCGCCGCCTGTTGCGCCGGCGCCAGAGGCGGCGCGCCCGCCACGCCGAGGCGACGGCAGCCGCCGCGGCCGCCGACATCCGGGCCTACCGCACCGGGCGCGGCACCGGCGACGGGATCTGAAGCGGCGCGGGCCGGGGGCGGGCCGGCCTTGGGGTGCCCGCTTTCGTGCCGGGCAAAATCGGCGACACTGGTCCCGGCAGGCGACAAGGGGGCCGGGGCATGGCGGAGTTGATGGAAAAGGGTTTGATGGAAACGGACGCACCGTTGGCCGACGATGGGGGCGACCGCCTGGGCTTTGCGAAGATCGCCGAGGAACTGGCCGCATCCATCAAGGCCCAACCCGCCGATGGCGGGCTTGTGATCGGCATCGAGGGGGCCTGGGGCAGCGGCAAGACATCGCTGGTCGAACTGGTGTTTTCGCAATTGCCGGACGTGTCCACACTGCGCTTTCTGCCCTGGCTGGTGGGCGGGCGCGACGCGCTGCTGCACGAGCTGTTTGCAAGCCTTGCAGACGCCCTGCCCCACGACGCAAACGCCGCTAAAAACAGGAAGTTGCGAGACAACCTTCGCATGTTTTCCAAATTGGCGCGGGGCGCGGAATTTGGCCTGTCCCTTTTCAATCAGACGGCCGCGCGGGCTGCCGGCGCGGCCAGCAAGGGGCTGGACGCCGCCGCGACGCCCTCGCTTGTCAGGCTGCGCGAGGAAATCCGCGAGTCATTGAAAGACACCGGGCAGAAGATCATCGTGTTCATCGACGATCTCGACCGGCTGGAGCCGCAGGACACCCTGGAAGTGCTGCGGCTGGTCAAGGCGGTGGCCGACTTTCCGAACATCACCTATCTTGTCGCCTTCGACCCCGAAACAACGGCCAGGGCGCTGGAAAAGGCCGGGATGACGGACGGCCGCGCGTTTCTGGAAAAGATCATCCAGGTGTCTTTCCGGCTGCCGGCCCCCGAGCCGTGGGATCTGACAAGCTGGCTGGCCGAAGCCGCGCGGAATATCGCGGGCAGAGTGGACGACCGGCAGGCCGCGCGCATCCAGGCGGCAGCGCAGAGGATCGGAGAGGTCTATCTGAACACCCCGCGCGACGTGGTGCGGGTGCTGAACCATTTTCGCCTGCATTATCAGCCACTTGCCGGCAAGGTCGACCCGGGCGACCTGCTGTTTCTGCAGATCGTCCGCATCAAGGCGCCGGCGTTGCCTGGCTGGATCGAGGGCTATGTCGCCACCCTGGCACGCCTGCATGAAGGGGGCGTGTTGGACAACGACGCCCCGCTTGACGGCGCAAAAAAACTGAAAGCCGCCCTGGGCGTGGAGCCTGACCAACAGGGCGAACTGCTGGGCAGAATGAGGCGCTTCCTGCCCGGAATATCCGGGAACACCGTGGAATTGGCGGGGGCATGGGCGGACATCGACCTGCCGGAGCCGGAAAAAGACCGGCTGATGTCAACGCCCCGGTTTGAGGCGGCGCGAACGGGCTTTCTGAAGCGGCTGGAGAGGGCGACGCCTGGCGATCTGGCGCAGAACCCGCAGTTCGTTCACATCTTGTATGCCTGGCTGCAGGGCGGGGCCGAAGCCCGGGCGCGGGACTGGGTTGCCCAGAACACGAAAAGCGACGCGGACCTGCTGACGTTTCTGGAGAGCATCAGGTCATGGAGTTCTGCCGGGCTTTACCTGAACATTCAGGAGTTGGGAAATTTCCTGGATATCCAGAAAACCCGGACCCGGCTGGAGGATATGGGCGGCGTCAGGGCGGGCGCGCTTCTTGCGGTTTTCCACCGGGACACCCCTGCCGACACCTGACGCAACCCGGTGCTCGCACCTGCGCCGGGACGTGATATGCTGACCCGCATGAACCGTTTCACGCCCCCCACCATCGCCCCGCCGCAAGAGCCGCTTGGCATGCTGGCCTCTCTGCGCGCGGCCCGGCGCAACGTGCTGTCGCTGATCCCGCCCATCGCCTTCACCCAGCCGATCGTCACCGGGCGCA
>JALSJL010000343.1 GCA_026989405.1 Marinosulfonomonas sp.
CTGCTCGATGTTGAAGGGCGGATACCCCCCCAGATCAGACTTTGTGGTTCGCTCCATCAAGCGTTCCAACTGTTCAAAACCCAACAAAAGCGGATGGGTGCTCAGAGTCATTTTGGTCATAGGTGTGTCCTTATCAAGCGACAGTCCCGAATTTGGCCCCTTTCGGCGACACTGTCCTGAATATGGTGATACCAAGGCCCCAGCACAAGACCGGGCGGGGTTCATTTCCTTGGCTATCGCGCCGGAAAAGGGTAAAAACAAAGCGCATTTGACCTATCTGATCGGCTTGGCCCCATGAACAAGACCTCTGAACTCGACCACCTTCAGGTCATCCGCATCAAGCTCGAGGTCCTGCGCCGGGAACACCGCGACCTGGATGAAGCCATCCATGCCCTGCAGGAAGCGCGTCACCCGGACCAGTTGCGCATCCGACGGCTGAAAAAGCAGAAATTGCACCTGAAGGATCAGATTGCCCAGATCGAAGATGAACTTACACCCGATATCATTGCCTAAGCCGCCATCGCCGCTATAGTGCGCCTTCCTTTACTCAGGCGGAGCAAATCGATGTCTCAGATCAGGGTCGGCATCATCATGGGCAGCCAATCCGACTGGACCACCATGAAAGAGGCCGCGGTGCTGCTTGATGAGCTGGGCATCGCTTGCGAAAAACGCATCGTGTCAGCCCACAGAACACCCGATCGGCTGTGGGAATACGGCGCAACCGCGGCCGAGCGCGGGCTGAAGGTGATCATTGCCGGCGCCGGCGGTGCGGCGCATCTGCCGGGCATGATGGCCTCGAAAACCCGCTTGCCGGTTATCGGCGTTCCGGTGCAGACCCGCGCGCTTTCCGGTCTGGACAGCTTGTATTCCATTGTTCAGATGCCGCGTGGATACCCGGTGGCGACCATGGCAATCGGGGCCGCCGGCGCGGCCAACGCCGCGCTCATGGCGGCGCAGATCCTCGCGCTGAACGATACCGCCCTTGCCGCGCGCCTGGACGGCTGGCGTGGCGCGCTTTCGGCCTCGATCCCGCAGGAGCCCCGCGATGACTGAGATGACCGCACCGCTCGCACCCGGCGCGACCATCGGCATACTTGGTGGCGGCCAACTGGGGCGGATGTTGGCGGTTGCGGCCTCGCGGCTCGGGTTTGCCTGCCACATCTTCGAGCCGGGGCCAAACCCGCCGGCCGCACAGGTAGCCGCCCGGCTGACCACCGCCCCCTACGATGACACAGCCGCGCTCCAGGCCTTTGCGCGTTCGGTGGATGTGATCACCTATGAATTCGAGAATATCCCGGCCGCCGCGCTCGACACGCTTGAAACCATTGCGCCCGTGCGCCCGAACCGGCGCGCCCTGGCGGTGTCGCAGGACCGGTGGAAAGAAAAGCAATTTCTTGCCGGTCTCGGCCTTGCCACCGCGCCCTGCGCGGCTGTCGATACCCTGCCCGACCTTCAGGCCGGCCTTGCCCGTATCGGTGCACCCGCCATCCTGAAAACCCGCCGGCTGGGCTATGACGGCAAGGGGCAGGCCCGTATCGACACACCGTCCGACGCAGTCCAGGCCCTGGCCGGCATGAACGGCGCACCGGCCATCCTGGAAGGCTTCATCCGGTTCGAACGCGAAATTTCGGTGATCGGCGCGCGCAGCTCTGACGGGCAGATCGCCTGCTTCGACCCCGGTGAAAACCTGCATGAAAACGGTATCCTGCGCACCACCACCCTGCCCGCCCGAGTAAGTTCCTCGGTTGTCACCGACGCCGTGCTGCTGGCCGGGCGTATCCTGAATGCGCTGGACTATGTCGGCGTGCTTGGGGTCGAACTTTTTGTCACCACCGAGGGCCTCGTGGTCAATGAAATTGCCCCGCGCGTCCACAATTCCGGACATTGGACCCAGGACGGTTGCCTCATCGACCAGTTTGAACAGCACATCCGGGCGATTTCCGGCTGGCCCCTGGGTGACGGCACCCGGCACAGCAACATGGAAATGATCAACTTGATCGGCACCGATGTGGAAAAGGTCGCCGTTTTG
>JALSJL010000344.1 GCA_026989405.1 Marinosulfonomonas sp.
GACATTATCGGTCGGGTTCGCGACCCCGGCTCAGACCGATTTCGGCACCGCCGAATCGGTGCTCGATGCCGCCCTGACCGCCTTGATCGAGGCGCGCCGCAATGGCCCGGCCGGTGTGCGCGGCTACTCGGAGCGGGTCAAGACCCGCTCGCAACGCCGCCACGGCCTGGCCGAAGAAGTGGAGGATGCCTTGCAATCCGGCGCGATCCGGCCCTGGTTCCAGCCGCAGATCTCAACCGATACCGGCACCATTTCCGGGTTCGAGGCGCTGGCCCGCTGGCATCACGGCGACGAAGGCGTGCTGATCCCGCCCGATTTCCTGCCTGCCGTGGAGGATGCCGGCTGCATGACCCGATTGGGCGAGGTGATCCTGGCGCAATCGCTGGCCGCACTCAGCGTCTGGGATGAGGCCGGGTTTGTCATCCCGTCGGTCTCGGTCAATTTTTCCGCCGAGGAACTGCATGACCCCACCCTGGCCGACCGCGTCAAATGGGAAGTCGACCGCCGCGACCTGCGCCCCGCGCGCCTGACGGTCGAAATTCTCGAAACGGTTGCCGCGCAATCGCAAGATGACATCGTGGTGCGCAATATCGAACAGCTCAGCAGCCATGGCTTCAATATCGACCTGGATGATTTCGGCACCGGCAGCGCCGCCATTGCCAATATCGCCCGTTTCCGCGTCAACCGGATCAAGATCGACCGCAGCTTTGTCACCAGGGTAGATCGCGAATCAAGCCAACAGGCCGTAGTCGCGGGAATTCTGGCGCTGGCCGAACGCCTCGGCGTCGCCACTGTTGCTGAAGGCGTCGAGACCAAAGGCGAACAAAACGTGCTGGCCCAACTTGGCTGCGATTACATCCAGGGTTTTGGCCTGTCGCGCCCGATGCCGCTGGAAGACACCATCGGCTGGATCCGGTCACATAAGGAAAAAATCGCAAAATTGCCGCGGATCGGACGGCGCGCGGGCTGAATTCACCGCCCATGCGGGGCCAATCCGCGCGCCACGCCGCATCAGACGGGAAAAGCCCTTGACCTTTCCAGCCTCAGTCTGTTGAACCTCCGGGGATTCAATCAAGGCTGGACGCGGGCAAAATGGACAATCAGAACAAGAACTTTATTCTTGCGATGGCGCTAAGCCTTGGCGTCATCCTCATTTGGTCGATCCTGTTCCCACCCACCGACCTGCCTTCCACGCCCGACAGCCCCGAGGCCAGTGTCGCCACCGATGCCTCCCCAACCGATATTGCCCTGACGCCGCCGACAGCCGAACTGGCAGAACCGACCGGCACCGATGCTGCGCCCGAAGCCGCCGCTGAAACGCCGCGCATCACCATCGACACCCCGTCGCTGACCGGGTCGATCTCGCTGACCGGCGGGCGGCTCGATGATCTGGAACTGCGCAACTATTTCGAAACTCTCGACGAAGGCTCGCCCAATGTGCGCCTGCTCTCGCCGGTCGGGGAGGACGGGGCCTATTACGCGCTTTATGGCTGGACCCCCGGCGGTGATCTGGGGTTTGAGGATGTGCCAGGAGCCAACACCCTTTGGGAGGTTGAAAGCGGCGACAGCCTGACTGTGGAAACACCGGTAACGCTGCGCTGGGACAATGGTGCCGGCCTGATCTTCCGCCGCACCATCTCGGTCGATGAAGATTTCCTGTTCACCATCACTCAATCGGTGGAAAACACGACCCAATCGGCCGCCCGCATGGCCCCTTATGGCATCGTCGCCCGCCACGGGCTGCCCGAAGATCTGCAAAACTTCTTCATCCTGCACGAGGGCGTCGTGCAAAGCTCGGACGGGACCCTGAACGAGCTCGCATATGACGACATGCCCGACCTGGATTTCGTCGAACGCGAAGGCGCGCGCGCCGAAGTGACGGAAGTGACCGAACAGGGCTGGATCGGCTTTACCGACAAATACTGGATGACCACGCTGGTCCCCGAAACCGGTCAGGCCTTTACCGCCGTGTCACGCTATGTGGCGGGGGCCGATATCTATCAGACCGAGGCGCGCCTCCCGGCCGT
>JALSJL010000345.1 GCA_026989405.1 Marinosulfonomonas sp.
GCGCTATATCAGCGACGATTTCGGAATTTGCAGGATTGTAAGTATTGCCTCCGGTATTTCTGCGCAGGCATCGGTAATCAAGCGCATTCCCAAGGGCTGCGTAACATCGCCAACCTATCGCTGGCAGGAGGGTGCATGGTCCACTAAAAACGGGTATCCCAGCGCGATCGCGATTTATGAACAGCGACTGGATTTTGCGGCGACACCTGCGGCCCCGCGTACAATCTGGTTTTCGACACTGGGGGCATATACGAATTTCGAGCCAGGTTATTTGGTTGACGGGTCGTTCGCCTACACAATCGGTGGATCCGAAAGCCAGAACAAAATCATCTGGCTTAAAGGTGGATCGCGTGGCCTGCACATCGGCGCATTGGGCGAAGAATATTCAAGTCGATCGACGACGGCTGGCGAAGCGATCGGCGCGCTGAATGTCGCGTTTAAGCGCGACACGCAGATCGGATCAAAAGATGTGCGGGCGATCGCACCGGATGGAAAGCCGATATTCATCTCGCGCGACGGGGCGCGTATATTCGAGATTGCCTACGCGTTCGATCAGGACCGCAATGCGCCGCGCGAGCTGTCGTTGCCAAGCGAGCATCTGGGTGCGTCCGGATTTGAGGAAATAGTCTGGCAAGGCGCGCCATTACGCATCGGCTGGGTCCGTCGTGGCGGCGGTGATGTCGCGCAATTGATTTATGACCCACAGGAAGAGGTTCTGGGCTGGTCGTGGTTGCCGGTTGCCGGCGGCATTGTGGAAAGTATGGCGGTTTCAAAAGACGCGGCGGGGCAGGTGGATATCGTGACCATGGTTGTTCAGCGTGAGGTGAATGGATCCACGGTCAGGTTTGTCGAGGAAATCGCCCTTTCTTACGGCGTTTTAACCGGCGCGCAGCCGATTTCTGAAGCGGTCCATCTTTTTGCAAGTACAGTTATCGTGCCTGGTGCCGCCACCGACACGTTCGCCGTTCCGCATCTTGAGGGCGAAGAGGTTTATGTCTGGACCGATCAAGGCGAGCTGGGACCGGTCACGGTTACGGGTGGCAGCGTTACAGTTGCAGCCGCGGTTTCGCGGGCAACAATCGGATTGTTTGATGCCACACACAGCGCGATGACACTGGATGTCAAAGGGCAGGCGCAAGACGGCGCAACCCTTGGCCGGCAAAAGCGTGTGAAAGCGTTTGGAATGCGGCTGCACCGCACAGCGGCCATCGAAGCGCGGATGATCGAGAGTAATTTCGGTGAGGTTGACGTTGTTAGCCCGTTTATCGATATTACCAACCGTTCCGTTCCATCGGACTTGCTTAACGGATCATCCGGCGTTGTCGATGCCCCGATCCCTTCTGGCTGGGCCAGAGAAGTCAGTTATGAATTTCGGCCAGTTGGCGGTGCGCCCGCAACGATCGCCGGGATAGTTCCGATTATAGAAACGGCAGGTGGTTGAGATGTGTGAGATGATTACAATGGCGGCTATAGCTGGATCGCTCCAGACAGTTGGCACGGCCGTGACAATCGCCGGATCATTGTACTCGGGGATTAACGCGTATCAGACCGCCAATTACAATGCCGAATTGATTGAAAACCAGATGGCCACAGAGCAGGTTCTGGCCTCGGTTAAAGACAACCGGCTTCGTGACCAAATGAAAGGCGAGATGGCAAAACAGCGACTTGAGCTGGTTGGTCGTGGTGTCTCTCTCGACAGCCCGACTGCGATTGTTTTGGGCCGTACAGCCGCTGAAGAAATGAGTTTTGCATCTCAATCTGTACGCAGTGAAGCGGGTGCGCGTAAACAGGAGCTGACGGCCGAGAAACGTATGACGCTGGCGCGCGGAAAATCCGCATTGTTGAAAGGTGGCTTCAGTGCTGCCGGAACATTGCTGGATGCAGCGCCCGATATCTGGCCGTCCCTGAAAGATGAAAGGGTTCTGCAATGAGTACCCTAACTGTTCCCAAGGCCCCGATTTCAGGGGGGCGCGCCGCCCAGGTCCGCGTTGAAGGAAGTCAGAACGGCGCGATCGTCGCCCAGTTTGGCGAGAAAATGCGCGAAGTCGGAAGTCGTATGGAAACCGACCGCCTGTCAACCGAGATGGGCCGCGCGCAGATCGAGATGACGCAATCGCTTGGCAATCTGCGCTTGAAGTATTCGCAAGAAAGCGATCCGGACGCGATTGATCAGGGCTGGACGTCGGAAAGTGCCGGACTGCGCGAGGCAATCCTGTCGCGCTATGATGCGAAGATTTCCGACAACGTCGGGCTAGCGTTTGATGAATTGAGCGTGCGACACAGCCTGGCATTGGGGGGCCGCGCCATCGAGTTGCGGGGCGATCGGGCGCGTGCGACGGCGACTAGTTACGGAGAAACCGTTATCCAGCAGGCGGCCGTCAGCGATCAGGGTACGCGCGACGCGATGATGGATCAGTATTCTGACATGCTGGACCGGAATGTATCGGCCGGATATCTGGACCGTGAAGCGGCACTGGCCGATTTGCGTTCATTTGGCAGTGACATGGAGGGTGTTGCAGCCAGCCGGATGCTGACCGACAATCCGCAAGGCTTGCTGGATGGACTTGAAGCTGGTGAGTATACCGCCCTCGATGCGCAAAAGCGGGAAACCTATCGGACTAGAGCGCTTGCGGCGGTCGAGAGTGCTGCGAAAGCTGACGCAACCGAGGCAGACCGCTTGGCCAAACAGCGCAATACGGAGATTGGCGACCAGCTGAAGGATATTCGAGATATTGCCAGATCAGGTCGCAATTGGGCGGGCGAGGTTGAGTTCTTGAGCAACCCTGATGTTCAGGCGAACCCGGAGTTTGCCGAGGCCGAAGCCGCGGTGATTTTGCGTGATGGAAAACCCGGCTTTGCACGATTGACCGTTGCCGAGATGAACGAGCAGATCACGGCCGAGCAGAACCGTCCGGTCGGCGAGAAATTCGAGGTCCGCGTTCTGGACGCGATGGTTTCCGTTCGGGATGCCGCGGTTGAGGGCTGGCGCACGGATCCGTACAGCTATGCAGAAGAAGTTGGTTTGCCGGTACCTGACGCACTGCCTGACATCACTGCTGCTGATCCAAATGATTTTGTAACAGCATTGCGCCAGCGCCGATCCTATGCGGTTTCGATGTCGGGCGATGACAACTTTCTGGAAAAGCCGGTATTCTTTAGCGAGGCCGAAAAAGTACAACTGACTGAAAGTGCATCCGTGGCGTCAGACGTCGAAACACGGACGGCGCTCGCCAGCGCGATGGCGGGAGTATTCGGGTCCGAATACGCGGGATCGGCGTTCAAGGAAATTGGCGCCGGTACGGTATTCGCGCACGTTGGCGGGTTGTTGGCCAATGGTGCAAATCCAGCTTTGGCGAAAGAAATATTCACTGGCCAGCAGGTATTGCTTGCGGATACTGCGGATCCGGTTACTGCAAAAATAAGAAGCGAACAGGCCTTCAAGGAATTTGGTGAAATGTTCGTTGGCAAGGATATCCTGCAGGCCCAGCTTATGGCGACAGCTGATGCATTATATGCAGCGCGAGACCGTCTGGTCGATCCATCTAAAGCGTTTCGACAGGAAGAAATACGCTACCGACAGGCGCTGCACGAAGCAGCGGGCGGCACCGGCGAGTACAAAGATAAAGATAATGCGCGTGGTGGAATTCAAGAGGTGTTTGATGTTGAAACCATTTTGCCGATCGGTGTGCGGCCGCAAGATGTGGAGGATGGCTTTAGTGCCGCTCTTGAAATGTTTGAGGCAACGACCGACGCTTCTGGAATTACAGCGAGCCTTTCCGGAAACCCGTTACAGACCGCGCCTTGGTTGGCGGCTTCGGTTTCCGGTGGCGCACCTGCGGTTGCCGGAGTGCCATTGTCAACTGAAGATCTACAAAAGGTTTATATCGTTGCGAGTAGCTCACGCAGTTACACCCTCATGTATGAGACGAACACTGGGCCGAAGGCCGTCGGAGATAGTAAAACCGGTGCGGCATATCATTTCGATTTGGTAAAATTCTTGCGGGAGGTGAACAAATGACCTTCTTTCTGGATGCCGAACCAAAAACCGATATCCCCGTTCTGGAAGGGCCAATTCCAACTAACGGGGATCTATTCGGTGCAAAGCAAACGGTAACGGCCATCGATCAGGACTTCTGGTCGCGGCGTCGCAGAGAAGAAGTCGCGTTGGAATTCGAACTGCGGGAAAAACTGTATGGTGATGGTTCCAGATTTTCTAAAGAGTGGACGCAGGCCCAGATCAGCAATGACTTAAAAGATCCTGATCTTCTGGCGCAAGCGGGCGAAGTCGCAGGCTTTGATCCAGCGACATGGGGGAACCTGCCGACCAATCAGGCTGATTTTGACGCGGAAATATCCCGTCGCCTTAACGCGGAAATTGAAGAGGCCGAGGCGGTGCTAGGCCTTAGAGCCCCGGGCTTCCAAGCCGGTGCCAGCATATTCGGCGGCGCTGCAAGTATTGCGATGACGGATGAAACGTCTCTGCCACTTCTGTTTTTGGGTGCAGGCGTAGGTACTGGTATTAAAGCTACGATCGCGATCGAGGCTGGCCTCGGTTTGGCAGGAGAGGCCGCGATATTACCAAAAATGTTCAGAGTTGCTGAAGAACTTGATCGACCGGACCCCAACGTTGCTGCCCAGCTCGCGCTCGGCGCGGTGACCGGTGGTGCATTTGGTGGCTTTATCAAGGGGGCGCAGCGCGGCGCGGAATACCTGTTTACCCGCAGCGAACGTGCTGGCGCGACAGTGCCCGAAGGTATTTCCGCCATCGAACACGATCAGAACCTTGAGAACGTGCAGGCTGCAATGGAAAATGATGAACCGTTGCCAGAGATTGGGCTGGAACTTCCTGAAGAAACACAGGCAACGGTTGACCTTCTGGTTGGTGCTGAAGGGTTTCGTTCAACACCTTATTGGGACGTAAACGCGTATCGCGTTGGTTTTGGTTCCGACACGATTACCCGCGCTGATGGCACCATCGAGCGTGTGACCCCTGAAACGACCATCACGGAAGCAGACGCCTACCGTGATCTTGAACGTCGTGTCGGGGAGTTTCAGGAAACCGTGATCGGGCAAGTGGGCGAAGATACCTTCAACGCGTTTTCGCCCAGCCAGAAAGCGGTCCTGAATTCGATTGCTTACAATTACGGCGATCTGCCCGATCGCATTCTGGGCGCGGTTCGTGGTGGTGATCCAGCAGAAATCAGTACTGCGATCTTGCGCCTTCGCGGTGATAATGACGGGATCAATGCCCCGCGACGTACACGCGAGGCAGAGATTTTCCTTGGCACATCGCAGATTGGCTCCAGCCCTCGCACCACCCGCGCCGGCTACACAACACCGGATCAAGTGACAACGCCAACCGGTACGCGCATTGATGTCGATTATGAAATTGTTGACGCCAGCACGCTTGTAAGCGCCAGAGGCAAGCTACAGCCCCGTGACCGCTCAAGAGCGTCCAGTGACGAGCAGATAGCCGCGATAGCGTCAGAGCTTGATCCTGCCCGCCTTATGCCTTCGCCAGAGGCTGACCGTGGCGCGCCGATCGTTGGGCCGGACGATATGATCGAAAGCGGCAATGGCCGTGTGGCGGCGATTGTGCGGGCTGCTGAAGAGCATCCGGATCGCTATGAGGCCTATGTCGACCAGATCAGCAGCCAGTTCGATATCCCGGAGGGTGTTAGCCAGCCGGTATTGATTGCGCGGCGCACGTCGGAATTGAGTGATGACGCGCGCCAGTCGTTCGTGCGTGACGCCAATACATCGAACATCGCGCGCATGAGTGCGACCGAGCAATCGGCGATGGACGCCAAATCGTTGAGCGATGATGTTCTGGCGCTGTATGAGCCGGGACAACGCCTCGATGCACCGGAAAATCGTGCCTTTGTTCGCGCGGCGCTGGATCATATTCCGCAAGCCGAGCGTAGCGGGCTGGTTACATCCAGCGGAGCGCTAAATCTGGACGGGATCCGCCGCCTTCAGCAAGGGCTATTCGCCCGGGCATATGATGCACCAGATTTAATCGCGCGCTACACAGAGGGCGATGCCACGGAGTTCCGGAGCCTGACCGAGGCCTTGGCCGAAGTTGCGCCGAGCTGGGCATCCTTTAGATCTGAAATTGCTTCAGGCGCGATCAAGCCGGAAATGGATATCACAGAACAGGTTCTGGATGCGATCCGCCTGATCGGAGATGCACGCAAGACAGCCAGCCGCGATGGTGTGTCGGTTTTGGCCGCGGTTGATGCAGCCCTTGAGCAGGGCGATTTGCTGAAGGGTGATCTTGACGGGATCACAGCCGGCTTCGTGAAGCTGTTTTATAAAGGCGATCGGGTTAGAAATTCTGGCGAAATTGCCGAAATCATGCAAAGCTACATCACTGAAGCGCGAAACATTGGCCGGACTGATCCTGAATTGTTCGGGGATGCGCTTTCATCAACGCCGGAGGATATTCTAAATGCAATCCAAGACGAAACGAGATTTCTCGCCACTGGCGGCGCTGGCACTCGGCAACGCAATGAAAAACTCGCAAGCCGCACAAGCCGATCCGGAGCTGGAAGATATGGGGCAGGCGTTAGTCGCAGCCTCGATGTCGAAAACGCTCCTGTCGAAAGCTTCCGGGAAGGTGCCGGATCCGAAGGCGCGCAATTAGCCGACAATGCGCTTGAGGAAAATCTGCGTGCCGAGCTGGCGAATGTTCGGCGTGCGGATCCGCGCGACGAGTTCGCCGATGTCGAGCCTGAAGGCCTGGTGCAGGAAATGGCGCAGCGCCAGCCGTTTGATACCATCGACGAGTTGTATGTGCGCGCAGCTGCTGCACAGGAACGCCTGCTGGAAGCCGGTCAGAAAATTGCCGATGACTTAGGCATTGAATTTAAACCTGCGAAATTGAAAGACCGCGGCGTAGCCGAGGCCAAAATCGGGCGCAAAGGTTACACCTCGCCAAAGCAGCTGACGGATGTTTCGCGTGCCGGATTTATTGTTGATAGCCTGGACGATGCCGATCGGTTGGCTGCCCGTTTAGGCGATGATTTCGACGGGGTCGATGAGGGTTGGAAGCAGTACGATGCGGGTTATGTTGATCGCAAAATTATGGTTCGGTCCCCTGATGGCACATTAAGCGAGGTCCAGATTTGGACGCGCGAAATGCTGGAAGCAAAAAAGCAGGCGCATCGTCTGTACGCTGAACAGCGTGGACTAGCCGTCAATGATCCAAAGAATAAAGCTCTCAATCAGCAACAACGTGAAATCTATGCGGCTTCGGCCAAAGATTTCAATTCCGTTGCTTTTTCCAGAGAAGGGATTTCGAATTCGCCGAAGCGTTTGGCGAACACTCTTCGGAAGTCTTCTTCGGATACTAATGGCTTGGCCGTGTCCCAGACATCCAGAGCATCGACAGACACCCAGTCCGCACCAGGTTCCAGAATTGCCAGTGCGAAAAACGAACCAGGCGAGATTTCAAATAGCACTGCAGGCCGGAAATCCCAGTTACCAAAGAATTTGAATTCCATCGACGATACTCCCTTCGTTGGAGACACTACAGATGTAAGCAGAATTCTTGAAGAAATCAAGGCCGGTAAGGATTTCGAGTTTGAGTTGGACGGTCAGAATTATCGCCTGTCGGAAATGCTTGATGATCTCGACGATGACGCCGATCTGGTCCAGATCACACAACTTTGTGCTTCAAAAGGAGGTGGCAATGCCTAGCCTTTATCAATGTCTTCAAACAGCCATAGAAGCCGGGGAGCTGGATCGCGCCCGTGGTAAAATGGCGCAGCGCCAGTTTCAGCAGTTGGCAGACAATTACGCATCCTCGATGCCGCGCGAAGCCGCCGAAGCCTTAGCCGGTATTGATATGAAGACCGCCCTTGGCCGTGCGGCGACAACACGGCGTCATGCTGTTTTGGCGCAACTGCAAACCATGCGCCGCAATGAACAACGTTATGGTGGGTCTGATGTTAAACCGCAAAAGATTGTGGATGATATGGAAGATGTTGGAAAGATGCAGGATGCCTATACACGCCAGTTTATGGGGTCTGTAGGCAATTTTTTGCAAACCCATAGCAAAAATCTGGTTGGCAATGTTAGAGAGCGCGCCTTGTTGCTGGACGTGGTTCGAGAATTGCACGGGGAAGCCACCGGCAGTGCGTCAGCAAAATTGATGGCGAAAGCAATCAGGGATGCGCAGAACCGCGCCCGGGCGTTATTTAACGCACACGGTGGCGATATTGGCGAATTGGCAGATCGGGGCCTTCGGCACGCGCATTCGCGCCAGAAAATCACCAAGGCCGGATTTAAGTCCTGGCGCGACGAGATATCCACCAAGCTGGACTGGAACCGGATCATTGATCACCAGACCGGCAAACCTTTTACCAGCGAGGTGGGTGGGCGCCCGAACCGTGCCGCAGCCGACCGGTTTCTAAAGGCCGTTTATGACGATATCACAACTGCCGGCTGGAAAGACAGATCCCCCTCTATGGCGACGGGCGGCAAGGCGCTTTACAACACCCGCGCAGAAGCCCGCGTGTTACACTTTAACGATGCCGACGACTGGATGAGCTATAACGACCTATTCGGCGATGCCAATCCGTTTGATGCGATTGTGGACGAACTTAGCGGGTTGGCGCGCGACATCGCGCTGATGAAGACATTCGGACCAAATCCAAAAGCGGGCCTGGAACACGCTTCACAGGTGATGCAGCGCAACGCTGCATTAAGTTTGGATCCAAAGAATATCGAGCTGATAGATAAAAAGACAAAACTGGCGCGCGTGATGCTGGGAGATATAACAGGCGAAAACAACGTGCCGGCAAATCATGCAATGGCGGCGTTCTTTGCCGGTACCCGCGAGGTCATAGTCTCGTCCAAGCTTGGTTCAGCCACAATATCGGCATTGAGCGATTGGGTGACCATGCGCAGCGCGGCCAAAGCCATCGGGATGAACCCGAACAATCTATTCAAACGGGAAATGGATTTGATGGCGAGCAATGCCACCAAAGAAACGGCCGCGCGGATGGGGTATGTGGCAGATACTTTGTCGCAAACCAATGCGGCTTCGATCCGGTTTATGGGGGATATCTGGTCGCCCCAGATAACAAAGCGGATAAGCAGTTTTGCACTGCGCGTTAACGGGCTTTCGTTTGTGACAGACATGCGCCGGATTGCTTTCAAGATGGAATTCGCCGGTCATCTGGCTGACAACGCCGGCCGTCGGTTAAATGATATGGATCCAGAGTTACAAAAGATATTCCGCGAAAGTGGATTTACCGAGGCAGACTGGGATCTGCTGCGGGACGCCAATGCGTTGTTTACGGCCGACAACGGCGCGACCTTTCTGTCGCCAAGTTATTGGCTTGAACACACGAACGCCCCGCGCGCGCAAGCCGAGGACTTGGCAATCCGTCTTGAGACATTGTCCGAGGAATGGATGGAGTTCGCTATTCCAAGTACGTCGCTGGAAGGGAAGGCGTTTTTGAAAGGAACTGCAGCACCAGGATCCGTCGGTGGCGAGATAATGCGCTCGTCGATCATGTTTAAAAGCTATGCGATATCGCTGCAACTAAATCAGTATCGTCATGTTATGGCGATGCCAACAGGTTTGGCGCGGGCGCAATACGTCGCGTCCATAAGTGCGCAAATGATCATCATGGGGGCGATGGCAGTTCAGCTGAAGGAGATTGTCAAGGGGCGTGATCCATTGCCTATGGATAATCCTAAGTTTTGGGCGGCCGCACTGATGCAAGGTGGCGGCGTCGGCATTTTCGGCGATTTCTTTGCATCGGAAACAAGTCGTGCAGGTGGTGGATTTGCGGAAACGCTGGCAGGTCCAGTTGTGGGCTTAGGTGGCGATATTTTGCGAGTTGTGGCTTCAAATGTTGCGTCTATTGCCGCTGGTGATGGAACGAATTTCGGCCGAGATTTTGTAAACTTGGCGAGGTACAACGCGCCGTTAACTACGAACTGGTACACCCGTCTCGTCACGGATCGGCTGGTTTGGGATCAAGTACAGGATTTCCTTGATCCTGAAGCGCGCAGCCAGTGGCGGCGATCGGAGCGCAAGCGCGCCCGTGAGTACGGCAACACGAGCTGGTGGGATCGGGGCGAGCTGTTGCCGAACCGTGCGCCAGATATTTCCAACGCAGCAGGGGAGTTATTCCAGTGACCACAGCAGCATTCACACCATCCCCGACCTACACCATCGCTGGCACGGGGCCATATTCGATCACGCACCCTTACAGCGACGGCGACGAAATTCTAGTCGAAGTGTGGGCCGGAGCCGTAAAAACCGACCTTGTCAAAGATGTCGACTACACAGTTTCGCCGGATGCCGGGGGATCAACAACAACCGGCGACATTACACTTAGCGCCGGAGCGGCCACAACGCATGCAGGAAGCACTTTGGTGCCACGACGAAAAACAGTAACCGCGCAGGGCTGGCTGGGGCTAACCGGCCCGCGCGAAAAAGGACTTGAGGCGCAACTGGACCGAAACGTGATGTCCAGTCAGGACACGCAGGAAGGAATGGATCGTTCAATTAAAGTGGTCAGTGGCGCGATTTCAGCCCTGCCGGGCGTTGATGCCAGGAAAGGTAAGGCGTTACGTTTTGATGAAATCACTGGCGATGTGGGAGTTACCAGTGAAGATCCGGATAAAATTCTGGCGCTAGCGCAACTGGCAGCATCTGATGCTGCGGCGGACGCCGTTAGCACTGCATCTGACCGCGCGCAGACCGGACTAGATGTTGGGCTGTCATCTGCCGCTGCGACCAAGGCTTCCGATTGGGCGGAGGAGGTAGAAGGCACCGAGGTCGAAATAGGTCAATATTCAGCCCTGCACCACGCAGCCAAAGCGGCAGAATCTGCAGCAAGTATAACCCCGTACACGCATCCCAATCACACTGGTGACGTCACGAGCGCAGGGGATGGGGGGCAGACCATTGCGGCGCGCGCTGTAACCTTTGCAAAAATGCAAGCCGTGGCCACCTCGAAGGTGCTAGGCCGTGTTACTACGGGATCGGGTGACGCCGAGGAGTTAACAGGTTCACAAATAACACAGCTTCTTGACGCGCCATTGGTGGACTTGGCTGGAATTACCTACACTGCTGGTGACCTGCTATACTACGATGGAACAAACCTCGTTAACCTTGGCATCGGTATAGCGGGGCAGGCATTGGTGACAAACGCTGGTGCAACTGCGCCGGAGTGGGGTGGTGCTGGTAAAGTATTACAGGTTGTTAACTATCAAACAGGGGTACTAGCGACAGGTACGGGTGTTATTGCCAATGATGATACAATACCCCAGAATACTGAAGGCACTCAATTTATGTCTCTCGGTATAACTCCAAAATCTGCTACAAGCACATTGCACATTTCTGTAAGTATTAATACTGGATACGGTGCAAACTCGCCTATTACTACCGCGCTGTTCGTAGACAGTGTAGCTGACGCGCTGGCCGCAGTAATTGAATATGAAGTAAATGGCGGGCAGGCTAATCACACGCTGTTACACGCCGTTGCTTCTGGAAGCACCACTGCGCGTACATACAAAGTTAGGGCAGGTCACGCAAGTGGTTCTTTGGTTAGCTTCAATGGCCACGGCGGCGCGGCTCGTTTTGGGGGCGTTATGGGGTCTGGTATTACAATTATGGAGGTGTCGGCATGAAATATAAAGTTGTAAAAAATGCCAAGGGGGTCGTGGTCGCATTTGGCCCTAATACAAAGCAATACGTCCCGAATATCACAAAAGGCGATGCGCTGGATTTCGTGGACGTGATGCCCGTATTAGTTAAGAACCCCAACGACTTTTCGCACACACGTCGCCAATTCCGTATGCTCCTAACAGATGCACACGAGGCCGAGATTAAAGCAGCATTCCAAGCATTAAAACGCGGCAAGGTCAAACGTGCTTTGCGTATCTGGTGGAACGACGAAACCATCTATCGCTGGGACGATGTGGAAATGCAGAAGATTTTGAAGCTGGTAACACCAGCAACAGCGGCGGCAATCGAGGCCGCTTGGATTGGAAAAATTGTATGACGCGGGATAAGGCAAAATCGTTCATTACCGTTGATCGCGTGATCGCAATTATTGGCTTTCTTGGGCTGTTTGTTGGTCTTGGTATATCTTGGGGTATCACGCAGGGCGATATCAAGGCCAACGCGCGCGAAGTGGCCGATGTTCGGGTGGATTTCGTGGCTGCGGATGCCGCGATGCAATCTGCGAACGCAACGCGATTTCGCCGCATTGATGCAACAAACGACGGCTTAACTGCAACAATCACAACGCAGGCCGTTTTGCTGGAACGTATTGTTACCACCACAGAGTTTATCCAGCGCGACGTAAGTAAGCTTGTTGATCAGGGAGGGAATTGATTGTGAATGAACTTACCGAAGTTGCAGTAGCCGCGACAAATGAACTGATTGAATGGAGTGTGGTTGGCGATCGCGCTGGTGATCTCGCTTCTGGTCAATCTGCTGCTTGGCTGGTTGTTATGGAAAATGCGGGACAAATACACTGATCATCTGGAGGCGCATTATGACAATATCGGTTAGAGACATCGCGAGCGCAATCGTAGCTCGCGAGGGTGGCTATGTGAATGATCCGGATGATCCGGGTGGTGCGACGAATTACGGTGTGACGATTGGCACCATGCGCCGTCTCGGGATTGATCTGGATGGCGACGGTGATGTGGACGTGGATGATGTGAAACTTCTGTCGGTCGTTCAGGCAACGGACATCTTCGTTAAGCATTATTTCGAGCGCCCCCGGATTTCTTTGTTGCCAACGGAATTGCAGGCCAGTGTGTTTGACATGTACGTGAATGCTGGCGGAGCGGCCGTGAAAATATTGCAACGCCTTGTTGGCGACTTTGGTGAGGGAGTAACTGTGGATGGTGCGCTTGGCCCGCAGACGGCCGCGGCTGTCGTCAGAGCAATGCAGAAGGCCGGAGGCTTCTTTGTTGACGCATACGGTATCGCACGTCGCAACTACTATTATTCGTTGGCTGACCGCCGGATCACGTCGCGGAAATACGCAATGCGGCGCGGCGGCGGTAAAGGCGGATGGATTATTCGTGCCGAGGAATTTATTTCCGCGAAGTACGATTTCACAGACGCACAACACAGAGAGAGGGTTTCAGCATGGGTTGGTTCTTAAAGCTATTTGGTATTGGCGGCGGTACGAATGCGATCGTGGAGACGATCGAGGTCTTTCGTCCAAACGCCGAGCGATCTGCACAACGTGCGAGTGATGCCGATGACGCCGTGATGACGCAATACTCGTCTGAATTTAACGCGCGCAACAATCGCGGCTGGTTCGATCAGCTGGTTGATGGCTTAAACCGGCTACCACGTCCGTTAATGGTGTTCAGTATCTTCGGGCTTCTGATTTACACTCCGATTGATCCGCTGAAAATGACGGAAGTGTTTACCGCCTGGGCTTTGATACCAGCCGGCCTTTGGGCAATCGCTTCTGTAATCGTCGGGTTTTATTTCGGCGGACGGATGCAGTTGAAAGGTCAAGACTTCCAAGCACAAATGGGAGCCGCAGCCGCAATGGCCCCGGAGGTAATTGCAAACATCGCACGGATCCGTGAGCTACGGTATGACAGCGTAAACGTGGCGGCAGATGATACGGACATCAAGGCCGGTGCTGGCGACAATCAGGCAGTTTCGGACTGGCAAAACCAGTCCTGAAATGTTATGGATATTGACGGATGTTCACATGCTGTTCTTTTTTTGGGGATCATGTAAGCTATTGAATACATGCAATTAGAACGTAATTTGTAATCAGTAGGTCCGCGGTTCGAGTCCGTGTGGGGGCACCACTCTCTCATTTCATATTGTCCAGTGACATCCGGTTTGCT
>JALSJL010000346.1 GCA_026989405.1 Marinosulfonomonas sp.
GTGCAGCGGGCGGTTCATGTCGTAGGTGAAGAAATTGGTGATATCCACCAGCGCCGAGATGGGGCGCAGCCCGATGGCGCGCAGCCGGTCCTGCAGCCACGCCGGGCTGGGGCCGTTTTTCACGCCGCGGATCAGGCGGCCCATGAACAGCGGCGCGTCATCGCGGGTGTCCTCGTCGATGGTGACCGTGATCGGGCTTTCGAAGCTGCCCTTGATGGTCGCGGTTTTCTCGGGCTTCAGCGTGCCGAGGCCGCGGGCGGCCAGGTCGCGCGCGATGCCGCGCACGGCCAGCGCATCGGGGCGGTTCGGGGTGATGGCGATCTCGATGACCGGGTCCACCTTGGCCGGGTCGTTCGCCGCCAGCCAGTCCACGAAACTGTCGCCGACCGCACCCGAGGGCAGTTCGATGATGCCGTCATGTTCGTCCGACAGCTGCATTTCGCGCTCGGAGCACATCATGCCGTGGCTTTCGACGCCGCGGATCTTGCCGACCTGGATGGTGGTGTCGATGCCGGGGATGTAGGCGCCGGCATGTGCGATCACCACGGTGATGCCCTCGCGCGCGTTGGGGGCGCCGCAGATGATCTGCTTGAGGCCCTGGTCGGTTTCCACCTGGCAGACGCGCAGCCGGTCGGCGTCGGGGTGTTTTTCGGCCGATCTGACCTTGCCGATGGTGAAGCCCTTCAGCGCATCGGCGGGGTTGGTGACGCCCTCGACCTCCAACCCTAGGTCGGTGAGGGTCTCGCAAATCTCATCCACCGAGGCGTCGGTGTCCAGGTGGTCATGCAGCCAGCTCAGGGTGAATTTCATGTCTGGGGTTCCTTGTTGTTTGGTGCGGCGCGTCCATGTCGGACGGAGGGCAGCGCCTGACCCTGAGAGGGGGCGAAGGCGCCCTCCCGTGGAGAGGGTCGGGCGCGGCCCGGCAAGCCGGGCCAGTCGGGCGCGAATGAGGCGCTCATCCCCTACACCCCGCCATGCAGCGTCGGCACGTCCAGCGCGCCAAAGCCGTAATGCCGCAACCAGCGCAGGTCGCTGTCGAAAAACGCACGCAGATCGGGGATGCCGTATTTCAGCATCGCGATCCGGTCGATGCCCATGCCAAAGGCAAACCCCTGCCATTTGGCCGGGTCGATGCCGCCGGCTTTCAGCACCTTGGGGTGCATCATGCCGGAGCCGAGAACCTCCATCCAGTCGTCACCCTCGCCGATGCGCAGCTGACCGTCGACCCAGGAGCACTGGATGTCGACCTCGGCCGACGGTTCCGTGAACGGGAAGTGGCTGGCGCGAAAGCGGGTCTTGATGCCGTCAAGGCCGAAGAAGGCGGCAAAGAACTCTTCCAGCACCCATTTCAGGTTGGCCATCGAGATGTCCTTGCCGATCGCCATGCCTTCTACCTGGTGGAACATCGGCGTGTGGGTCTGGTCGTAGTCCGAGCGATAGACGCGCCCCGGCGCGATGACGCGGATCGGGGCGCCGGTCTTTTCCATGGCGCGTATCTGGACCGGGCTGGTATGGGTGCGCAGCACGTGCGGCGGGCGGTTGTCGCCGTCTTCGCGGTGCATGTAGAAGGTGTCGAACTCCTGGCGCGCCGGGTGGTGCGGCGGGATGTTCAGCGCGTCGAAATTGTACCAGTCGGTTTCGATCTGCGGGCCCTCGGCGACGGAAAACCCGAGGTCGGCGAAGATCGCGGCGACCTCTTCGGTGACCTGGCTGACCGGGTGGATGGTGCCCTGCGGACGGGGCCGGCCGGGCAGTGTCACGTCGAGCCATTCGCCGCGCAGGCGGGCGTCGAGCGCGGCATCGGCAAGCGCGGCCTTCTTGGCGGCGAGTGCCGCGTTGATCTCGTCCTTCAGCGCGTTCAGCCTGGGGCCGACGGTCTGGCGCTCTTCCGGCGTCATCTTGCCCAGTTCGCGCATTTTCAGCGCCACCTCGCCCTTTTTGCCCACGGCCGCGAGGCGGATCGCTTCCAGCGCATCCTCGTCGCCGGCATCGGCTATGGCCGCCAGGTATTTCTGCCTC
>JALSJL010000347.1 GCA_026989405.1 Marinosulfonomonas sp.
GCTTCGCCGCCATTGGCGTCCATCACATACAGTTGCTGGCTGCCCGACCGGTCGCTTTCAAAAACGATCCGCCGGCCATCCGGCGAAAAGCTCGGGGCGGTTTCGATGGAAGGCGTCGAGGTCAGCCGTTGCATCGGCCCCCCGGAAACCGTGGTCTTGTAAAGATCCGTGTTGCCGCCCTGCTGCAATGACAACACGACCGTATCGCCATCCGGGCCGAAACGGGGCGCAAAACTCAGCGCTTCGGCTTGAATGTCCAGCTTGCGGCGCGCCGCGGACCCGATGTCGAGAACGAAGACCTGCGGAAACCCGGTTTCGAAACTGGTATACAACACGCGGTCGCCAGCCGGGGAAAACCGCGGCGCCAGAACGATCGAAGTATCGTCGGTCAGAAACTGAACATTCGCGCCATCGTAGTCCATCACCGCAAGCCGTTTGCGGCGCTGGCCTTTTGGCCCGGACTCGGACACAAAGACGACCCGGCTGTCGAAATAACCGCCCTCGCCGGTAATTCTGCTGTAAACCTCGTCGGCAACCTTGTGCGCCATACGGCGCCAACTACCAGTCGAGCCGGCAAACTGCAGGCCGTCGCCCAGGGGGGCATCGGCGAAAACATCAAACAGGCGAAACTTGACCACCAGCCGGCCATCGGCCCCGACGGATACGGCGCCGGTCACAAGCGCCTGTGCGTTGATCGCTTTCCAGTCGGCGAACTGCACCGGCGCCGAAAAACTTGTGGGCCGCGAGATAAAGGCATCCGGCGGCACTTCGCGAAACAGCCCCGTGCCCACAAGGTCGGCGGCAATCACCCGGGTGATGCTCTGGGCAAACTCCTGCGCCTGCGGGGTTTCGGCAAAGAAATCCGGCACCGCGATCGGCAGCGGTTCGATCACCCCTTCGGTGATTTCGATCCGCAACGGGCCGCTGCCTTGCTGAGCAAGGGCGGGGAAGGCCATGATCATGAAGACCAGAACACCTTTTATCAGTTGGGCCAACGTCATTTGATCCTCATTTTTTCCGGGTTGAAGGTCATCTCGATCTCCTGCCACTGTGAATACTTCTCGGCCGGCAAGTCAAAGCCCTTGGCGCCGCAACGCACAATTGCGCGGCGCGCCGCCTCATAGGCCTGCCGGGCAGCCGCCCCCGACCCGCCGGAAGAAGACAGCATACGGATGCTTGCGGTATCGGGTCTGCCGTCGCGGCCCAGGCTGACACCAACGACCACCGTCGTCGAAAGCGCTTCGCTCGACAAGGAGCCGACGTTCCAGCATTTCTGGACGCTCAGGCGCAGAGCTTCCTTTTCGCTGCCGGTCAGGGGCGGGCCGGTTCTTGGCGCGCTGGCCGTGGGCTGCGTGGCCTGCGCAACAGCGGCGGCAACGGCATCGGCGACCGCATCGGGCTTTGGCTCCTGCGCCTCGGCGACCTGCGGTGCCGGGCGTTTGGGGCGTGCCATGGGACGTTGCGACTGCTGCGGTGCAGCACTTGCCGGCGTTTCGGCCTCGGTCACGATCTCGGTGGCCGCTTCGGGCGGTGCGGTGGCGGGCGCCTGTTCGGCCTCGGTTTCTGCCTGCGCATCCGGCGTGACCTCGGGCGAAGCCTCCTCGGCCGGTTCTGCATCGGGTTCGGGCGCCGGCGCGGCTTCGGGCGCCACCCGGGGGGCCGGCGCGGGCTTGGCTTCTTCGCCGGGCTCTGCGTCGATTTCCGGAATTTCTTCAAGTTCCGGCACCGGTTGGGGCGCTTCTTCCGGGGTCACGGGCTCTGGCGTGGGCAAAGGGTCCGGCTGGTCGGGCGTTTCAGGCTCTGGCGGCGGCGCAACTTCTGGCGGGGCTTCGTCCGGCGGGGTCTGCGATGTGGTGTCAGGGCGCACCGGCGGCGCGTCCGGCGCCGCGGGCAACACGGGGGCAGTCTGCTCTGTGTCGACCTCGGGCGCTGTCTGCGGCGCCGTGAGGGCTGCAAATTCCTCGGACGAGAGCAGGGTCACGTTCGAGACCTGCGCCGGTTCCGGTTCCCGGCTGCT
>JALSJL010000348.1 GCA_026989405.1 Marinosulfonomonas sp.
CTAGACTCAAGGATGAACCGAACAGGAAGGCCCAACCATGTTTTCACCCCCCGGCAAACAGGCCGTAACCCTGACACCCGCCGCCGCCGCTCAGATCGTCAAGCTGATGGAAAGCGACGGTCGCAAGGGCTTGCGCATCGGCGTCAAGAAGGGCGGATGCGCGGGCATGGAATACACCATGGACTATGTCGATGAGATCGACCCGGCGGATGAGGTTGTCGAGCAGGATGGCGCACGCGTCATGATTGCCCCGATGGCGCAGATGTTCCTGTTCGGCACCGAGATCGACTATGAGGTGTCGTTGCTCGAAAGCGGGTTCAAGTTCCGCAACCCCAATGTGGTCGACGAATGCGGCTGCGGCGAATCGATCAAGTTCGCCGAGACCTGAACAGGTGGCCGTCAGCGCCTCGGATATCGCCTTTGTCGAAGAACTCTTTGCCCCGCTTGGCGAGATCACGCACCGCAAGATGATGGGCGGCTTGTCGATCTATCTCGACGGGCAGATATTTTCCATTCTCAGCAGTGACGGCACGGTCTTTCTGAAGGCCAGGGGCGCTTTTGCAAAGACCCTGCAGGGCGAGGGCTGCCTCCAGTTCGGCGCCGGTGCCGGCCCCGATATGGGCAAGACCATGGGCTACTGGACACTGCCCGAGGCCGCGCTGGAAGATGCCGAGCTTGCCTCCGACTGGGCGCGGCGGGCCTTGGCGGCCCTTCGAGGCGCGACCAAACAGGCCATTGGTGACAGGACGGTTTGCGTCTAGAACGGGACCAACAGAACCCAAGGGAGCCAGACCACATGTCACATCGCAGGAAACTCGCCGCCGGAAACTGGAAGATGAACGGCCTTTGGGCCGACCTGGCGGAAGTGACCAAACTGATGGAACGCCACCCGGACCCGGGGTGTGAAATTCTGATATGCCCGCCTGCCACGTTGTTGTCGCGCATGTCCGACCTGACCGTCGACGGCGCCGTGGTGACCGGCGGACAGGATTGCCACGCCAAGCTGTCGGGGGCACACACCGGCGACATCTCGGCACCGATGCTGGCCGACGCGGGGGCGGAACATGTGATCCTTGGCCACTCTGAACGCCGGGCCGATCATGGCGAAACCGATGAAGACGTGCGCGCCAAGGCGCTGACCGCGCTGGACGCGGGTCTGAAAGTCGTGATCTGCGTCGGCGAGACGCTTGTAGAGCGCGAAGCACAGAACACGCTGGAAATCATTGGCGGCCAACTGGCGGGCTCGATCCCCGACAGCGTGACCGGCGAAAACATGGTGGTCGCCTATGAGCCGGTGTGGGCCATCGGCACCGGGAAAATCCCGACGCTCGGCCAGATCGGCGAAGTGCATGATTTCATCCGCGCCCGGCTGGAAAAGCGCTTTGGCGCCGGGGTCGGCCGCTCGGCGCGCATCCTTTACGGCGGCTCGGTCAAACCCGGCAATGCGGCCGAGATATTTGCCGTGCCAAACGTCGACGGCGCCCTTGTGGGCGGGGCTTCTCTGAAAGCCGACGATTTTTCACCGATCATAACCGCGCTTGAAAACAGCCGCTAGGCGTGCTGCGTCACGCCTTCCCGCGTGACGTCAAAATCGTGGATCCAGTCAAAGCGACCGATCAGGCGCTCGGGCGCAACCCGCCCGGCCGCCCGCAACACCGAATGCGCCGCCAGGCGAACCAGCGGGTTGCGCAGGTGGTAGTTGCGGGCATTGGCGTTGGCCGCCTCGATGACACGCACGACGCGCGCCCGCCGCCGGCGCTGATACTCGGCCAGGGCTGCGTCTTGCCCCGATCTGCTCAGGCACTCGGCAAGCACCCAGGCGTCCTCGAGCGCCAGATTGGCGCCTTGCGCAAGAAACGGCAGCGTCGGGTGGGCACTGTCGCCGACCAGAGCGCTGTGCTTGCCGAACCAGCGTTTTGCGACCGGATGGCGAAACAGCCCCCACATGTTGACCGTCTCGACCCGCGCCAGGCTGTCGCCGAGCGCTGAACCGAACATGGAAAAAGATGCG
>JALSJL010000349.1 GCA_026989405.1 Marinosulfonomonas sp.
CGGGCAGAATTGGCAATCAACCAGTTGTTAACCCGGTTTCACTAGTATGTGGGGCCTGAGGTTCTGGCTGCGGTAACGCCGGGGGCAGGCCGATTTCATCTACATTCGAGAAATGACTGACAGGGCATTTGCCTGTCGGCTCTTGCTGTCGGTCCATTGGGAACTCAATACATGGATCAATTCAAAGACTATCCGACGACACTGACCTCACCGGCCTCGAACGCGGTGCCCATCACGCCAAACGACATGACCCCGCTGGCAAATGTCACCCGCGCCATCTACGTTGGCCAGACCGGTGACGTTTCAGTTGAAATGCAAAATGGCCAGATCGTGACCTTTCAGAATGTTCAGGGCGGCAGCATCCTTGCCTTGCGCACAATGAAAATCCGGCAGACCGGGACGACCGCGCTTGGCATCATTGCGCTCTGGTAGGGCGGGCAGAACATGAACGTAGGAAGGGCGCGGCCAAGACCGCGCCCTTTTTTGTGTCACCCTGCCCCGGGCAAACCCTGCCCGCGATTGGACAGATCAGGTTTTTCGCCTTACATTGGGCTGTGTCCAGAAACGGATTCAGGAGAACCCATTGCCCTTGCCACTTGCCCCCATCGCCGGATTCGCGTTGCGCTATGGTGCGGTTGCGGTGGCAGCCTATGCCGTCTCGCGGCATGTCGACCGCGGGTTTCGCGACCAGCGCGCCGAAGATGCCCTTGACGACCTGAATGAGGGGCTATCGCTGAACCGCGATGGTGATCAGGCCAATGTTTCGGGCCGATACCGCCGAATCATCCGCATCGGGGACAATGGGCCGGGGATTGAAGTGGATATTTCCGGCTTTGGCCGCGTGAAGTTGCGCCGCGTTTCGCCTGGTTGAAACCGGAAGATATTTGACAAGGGTTGCGCGGCACGAACAGTCAGAAGCCCAGAGTGACACCGATGTTGATGGCATTGCTGAACACATCCGTGCGCCCGGCCCCGCCCCCGGAAAAATCAAAGGAACTCGCGGCAAAGCTGCCCTTGTATTCGCCAAAGACCGCCCAGTTGCTTTCAAGCGGCAGGCTTGCCCCTGCGATCCACTGCATGGCCGGTCCGCCGATCTGATAGCCGGAAACCGAGGCGCCGCCAGAATCGCCCTCGACCTGAGGCAAGGAAAGACCGATCCCGGCGCCCACATAAGGGACCATCAGAGCCCGATTCTTCCACCGGTGAAACATGTTGACCGTCACCCGGCCAGAGCCTTCGCCGAGTTCCAGCGTGGTCGACTCCTCCGGCGCAAGATCTGTCGTGGCAACCAGAACCGAGGCCAGGTCAAAATCCAGGCCCAACCCGGATCCGCCATCGCCCCACCAGACGATACGCGCGCCGTAGCGCCCGCCGACATCCCCGAGAACGCCGCCCCAATCGGTCGTGTATCCCGACGATCCGGCCCCGGACGAACCACCGGAAGCCCCGGAAAAAAGGGTGCCTCCGCCGTAGATGCTCAGTTCTGTCTGGGCACGCGCGGGCGCGGTTGCGGCCAGAACCAGGGCGCCGATCCAAAAAAATGCCTGCAGCAAAGCAGTGCCTCCAGCCATGTGGCCGCCCCCGCCGGAAAAGTTAGCAATTCCGGACCAATGTGCAATTAATTTGGTTAAATCTCTGTTATCGGCGCTCTCCCGCCGATGGTTCGGCACAAATGCCACACCCTGGCGGATTTTGCGTTCGGGCAACAAAGCCACCTGGTCGTTCAGGCTGCGCCCGATTGTCCGCTGGACGCGGGCCAAAGGCCCGGTTAAAAGCCCATCCTGACGGCTGCGGGCAACTGCGGCCAAGGGATTTATGCCGGCACCATCCGGCCCGAAAATGGAGAAATGCTCGTGTCCCACGCTGATGAACACGCAGGCACACGCCGCGACTTTCTGTACTACGCGACCGCAGCAACGGGAACGGTGGCGACCGGCGCAGCCGTCTGGCCGCTGATCAACCAGATGAACCCCTCGGCCGACGTGCAGGCCCTGTCCTCGATCCGAGTTGACATATCGGGCGTTGAAGAAGGCACACAACTGACCGTGAAGTGGCGCGGAAAACCGGTTTTCATCCGCCGCCGCACGCCGGAAGAAATTGAAGCCGCCCGCTCGGTCAAACTGGATGAACTTGTCGATCCGAAGGCCGAGAACGCCAACCTTGACGAAGATGCCCCCGCCACCGACGAGAATCGCGCGTTGGACGAAAACGGCGAGTGGCTGGTGATGATCGGCGTGTGCACCCACCTGGGCTGCGTTCCGATCGGCAATGGCTCGGGCGATTTTGGCGGCTGGTTCTGCCCCTGCCACGGCTCGCACTACGACACGGCCGGACGCATTCGCAAGGGGCCGGCCCCGCGCAACCTCGACATTCCGCTCACGCGGTTTGACGACGAAAACACAATCATTCTCGGATAAGGGAACGAAAGAATGTCTGGAATTCCTCACGACGAATATGAACCCAAATCCGGGTTTGAAAAATGGCTCCATGAGCGCCTGCCGATTGTCGAGCTGGTCTACAACACGTTCATGTTCCCCACCCCCAAGAACCTGAACTGGTGGTGGATCTGGGGGATTGTTCTGGCTTTCGCCCTGGTGCTGCAGATCGTGACCGGTATCGTGTTGGCGATGCACTACACGCCGCATGTCGATCTGGCCTTTGCCTCGATCGAGCACATCATGCGCAACGTCAACGGCGGCGCGGTGCTGCGTTACGTCCACATGAACGGTGCTTCTCTGTTCTTCTTCGCGGTCTATATCCACATCTTCCGCGGGCTGTTCTATGGCTCATACAAGGCCCCGCGCGAGGTCACATGGATCATCGGCATGCTGATCTACCTGGCGATGATGGCAACCGGCTTCATGGGCTACGTTCTGCCCTGGGGGCAGATGTCGTTCTGGGGTGCAACCGTGATCACCGGCCTCTTTGGCGCCATCCCCTTTGTGGGCGACGCGCTGCAGACCTGGTTGCTGGGCGGCCCGGCGGTGGGCAATCCGACGCTGAACCGCTTCTTCTCGCTGCACTACCTGCTGCCGTTCATCATCGCGGCACTTGTGGTCGTCCATATCTGGGCCTTCCACACGACCGGCAACAACAACCCGACCGGGGTTGAAGTGCGCCGCAAGTCGAAAGAAGAGGTCAAGAAGGACACCCTGCCGTTCTGGCCCTACTTCGTGATCAAGGACGTGTTTGCACTGGCCGTGATCCTGGTGGTGTTCTTCGCGGTCGTGGGTTTCATGCCCAACTACCTTGGCCACCCCGACAACTATATCGAGGCCAACCCGCTGGCGACGCCCGCCCATATCGTGCCCGAATGGTACTTCCTGCCCTTCTACGCGATCCTGCGGGCCTTCACGGCCGATGTCTGGGTCGTCCAGATTGCCAGCTTCATCACAGGCGGCATCGTCGATGCCAAGTTCTTCGGCGTGTTGGCGATGTTCGGTGCCATCCTGGTCATGGCGCTGGTGCCCTGGCTTGATACGTCGCGGGTGCGCTCGGGCAAGTATCGCCCGATGTTCAAATGGTGGTTCCGCCTGCTGGTGCTCGACTTCATCATCCTGATGTGGCTGGGCGCGCAGCCGGCCGAGCCGCCCTATTCCGACTGGGCGCTGATCGCCACGGCCTACTGGTTCGGCTATTTCCTGATCATCCTGCCACTGCTGGGCGTGATCGAGAAACCGGCGAAAATGCCCGAAACCATCGAGGAAGATTTCCTCGCCCATTATCCCGACGCCAAGACGCCGGCAGAGTGAAAGAGGATCGCAAGACAATGATCAGAACATTCGTACTTTCCGCTCTTTCGGCGCTGGCGCTTACGGCCGGCGGGGCGATGGCCTCAGAATCCGAGGGCCACGTCGAAGACATCGCCTTCAGTTTCGAAGGGCCATTCGGTGTCTGGGACAAGGCGCAACTGCAGCGCGGTCTCCAAGTCTATACCGAGGTCTGTTCGGCCTGCCACGGCATGAAATACGTGCCGCTGCGCGACCTGACGGACCTTGGATATACCGACGCCGAAGTGCGGGCCTACGCCGCCCAGTTTGAAATCTACGACCCCGAACTGGATGACACCCGCCCACGCACCCCGGTGGATCATTTTCCGGAGTCGAACCTGGAAAACGCGCCCGATCTTTCGCTGATGGCGAAAAAGCGGGCCGGCTTCCACGGCCCCTACGGCACCGGGTTGAACCAGTTGTTCAAGGGCATTGGCGGCCCGGAATACATCGTGTCCATTCTCACCGGCTACACGGGCGAGGAAAAAGAGCAGGCGGGCACCACATTCTATGAAAATGTGAACTTCCCCGGTGGCTGGATCGCCATGGCGCAGCCGCTGTTTGGCGAAGACGTGGAATTTGCCGACGGCAGCCCGAACGATCTGCATAACGAAGCCGAAGACGTTGCTGCCTTCCTGATGTGGGCCGCCGAGCCCAAGCTGATGGTGCGCAAGTATGTGGGCTTCATGGCCGTGTTCTTCCTGACCATTCTGGCGGTGCTGCTGTATCTGACCAACAAGCGCATCTGGCGCCCGATCAAGCACCCGAACGACGCCTGATCAGGCCCACCAGAGCTTTCGCAAACGCGCCCTCAGGGGCGCGTTTTTCTTTCGCCCAGATAGGCCCGCAGCGCCGCCGGCGGCGCGGCCAGCAACTGCCCGGTCGGCACCGGCGCAAAGACCTGCCCCTCATCCACGAAGATCACCTGTTCGGCCACCTGCTCGGCATCCGCCGGGTCATGCGTCACCATCAGCACCGTGGCCTGCGTGTCTCGGGCCAGCTCGGCCACCAGGTCAAGCATTTCGCGCCGCAAGGCCGGCCCGAGCGCCGCAAACGGCTCATCGAGCAGCAACAGCGGTTTGCGTCGCACCAGCACCCGGGCCAGCACCACGCGGCTTTGCTGCCCGCCCGAAAGCTCGGCGGGCCGGCGCTCTTCCATGCCCGACAGGCCGACCCGTGCAAGGGCTGCGCGAATCGCCCGGTCCTGCGCCGCATCCACCTTCATCGAGGGCCGCAGCCCGATCGCCACGTTCTGCCAGGCGCTCAGATGCCCGAACAGGTTGTTGTCCTGAAACACCATCGTGATCGGGCGTGCGCCCGGGGCCAGCGGAGTCAGATCGCGCCCCTGCCACAGCACCCGCCCGGACCGTGGGGCGATGAACCCGGAAATGGTGCTCAACAGGGTCGATTTTCCACCGCCGGACGGGCCGATCACGGCACAGAAGGTGCCGGGCTCGACCGACAGGTCGGCGCGCAGTTCAAACCCGCCCTGTTCGACGTCCAGCGCCTCAAGTCGCAGCATTCATCCGCCCCCCGCGATCAAACAGCCAGAACAGCCCCAGAGACAGGCCCAGCAACAACAGCGCCGCCCCCGCCGCGGCCTCCATCCGGTAGGTCGCCATCAGGCGATACAGCTGCAATGGCAGCGTTGCCTCTCCCGGTGCGGCGAAAAGAGCGATCACGCCCAGATCGCCCATCGACATCGCCGCCGCCAGCCCAGCGGCAAACCCCAGCGGGCGCCTCAGCCGGGGCAACAGCACGTGGCGTAAACGCGGCCAGCCGGTCAGCGCCAGACTGTCGGCGAGCCTTCCGAACTGTCGTTCGGTCCGGGCCACGGCCGGCACCAGTATCCGCAAGGCAAAAGGCAACGCCATCACCGCGTTGACCAGCGCGGTCAGGGGCAGGGCCAGGCGGGTCGGGTCAACCATGGGGAACAGAACGATGAACAGCCCGGTGCCGATCACCAGGGGCGACGCGGCGATTGCCAGGTATCCGACGGTTTCCAGCACCCCGGCCAGCCGCCGCCCGCGCAGGGTTTCGATTGCCAGCGCCATCGACAGGCTCAGCCCCACCGCCAGCACCGTTGACCCCAACGCCACCAGAACCGAGCGCCCGGCCGCAGCAATGACCGGCGCGGACAGGCTTGCCAGCCCCGGCAGGCCACGCAGCACGATCATCGAAAGCGGGGCCAGCAGGAACGCTCCGGCCAGTCCGATCCAGACCGCATCGGCCGCGCGTTGCCGCCCGCCGGCGGCATCCCAGCGCTGCACCGGCCGGTCCAGCCCCGCCGTGTGCGCAAGCGGCACCCGCAGCCGGAGCATCGCCAGCGCCGCGGCCGCACAGATCGCGAATTGCACCAACGCCAGAAGCGCCGCCTTGCCAAGATCGAACTCGAACCGGAAGGCCTGATAGATCGCCAGTTCGATCGTCGTGGCCTTCGGCCCGCCCCCCAGCGCCAGGGCAACGGCGAAACTGGTGATGCAGATCACGAAAATCACCATGAAGGCGCCCGGCAGCACGTCGCGCAGCATCGGGCGTTCCAGAACGCGCGCCACATCGCGCGCGTCAAACCCCAGCGTTGCGGCCAGCCGAAACTGTTCCGAAGGGATCGCCAGCCAGGCTTGCAAGATCAGCCGGGTGGCCAGCGGCAGGTTGAAAAACACATGCGCCAGCACAACGCCGTGCAGCCCGTATATTTGCACGGGCGGCAAGCCGAACCAGCCCAATACGTCACTGATCAGGCCATTTCGGCCAAAAACGGCCAGCAGGCCCAGCACCGCGACGATCGTGGGCAGGATGAACGGTGCCCCCAGCAGGCTGATCAGCAGCCCGCGCCCGGCAAAGCGCCGGCGCGCCAGCCCGCGTGCCACCGGCACCGCCAGCGTGACGCTGATCAGCGCCGACAGCAGTGCCTGCCAAAGCGTGAATCGCAACGCCGCCCAGTCGGCGGCCGCAAACCGGCCAGGGCTTTCGGCCCGCAGAGCCACCGCCGCAAGGCTGCCCAGCGTCAGGGCCACGACAAGCGCCGCCGCCCCGATGCCGGGCCAGGCCCGCGTTACCGGCTGAGCGCGTTCAGCCATGTTTCCAGCGCCCCGTCGCGACGTTGCGCGGCTTCCTGCGGCGGATAGATCAGGGCTTTTGCCGGTGTGATCAGGGTCTCGAACCCCTCTGGCAGGCCGCCTTCCGGCATGACTGCCGGATACATCCAGTTGGTCGTCGGAATGATGCTCTGAAACGCCTCCGACAACATGAAGCGCAGAAACTGATCGGCCAGTTCCGGCTGGTCACTGGCCGCCAGCTTTCCGGCCACCTCGATCTGCATGTAGTGGCCTTCCTCAAAAGCCGCCGCGGCCTTGCTGTCGTCGCCTTCCGCGATCAGGTGATAGGCGGGCGAGGTGGTGTAGGAAAGCACCATGTCGGCCTCGCCATCGAGAAACAGCCCGTAGGCCTCGGACCAGCCCTTTGTCACCGTGACAATGTTGTCGGCCAGCTCCTGCCAAAGCATCGGGGCGCCGTCGCCATAGGCTGCATCGACCCACAGCAGCAAGCCCAGCCCCGGGGTGGACGAGCGTGGATCCTCGATCACGATCTTCAGCCCGCTATCTGCCAGTTCCTGCATGGATTTCGGCGGGTCAGAGACAGTTTTCCTGTCGTAGACGAAGGCGAAATAGCCCCAGTCGAACGGCAGAAACTGCGTGTCGTTCCAGGCCACCGGCAGGTCGAGTTGCGCCTTGATGCCGTGTTCGGCAAACAGCCCGGTGTCAGAGGCCGCGGCCATCAGGTTGCTGTCCAGTCCGAGCACCACGTCGGCCTCGCTGCGCGCGCCTTCCAGCCGGAGGCGCGCCAACAGCGCCGCGCCGTCACCGGCGCCGACAAACTGCAGGTCGCAGTCGCAGACCTTTTCGAATGCCTTTTCCACCGCCGGGCCGGGGCCCCAGTCGGATACGAAACTGTCATAGGTCATGACCGTCAACACGGGCCTGTCCTGTGCCACGGCGCTCGTCGCCAATGCCATCAGTCCCGCAAACAAGATTGGTTGCTTCATGCAATCCTCCATCTTCAATGGCGGGAGGGGTGCGGATAGAGGAGATCCAACCTTCCCTCCGCCGGTTCTAACCGGTTCAGGTTCAACGGGTTTGCAAACGGTGCATCTCAGCCCTTGCGGGCACCCCGAGGTGGGGCCTCTATACGCCCAACTCTGGCCGGTCACAAGGGCGTGGGCGGCGGGTGCCTCCGGCGGGAGTATTTCGGGCAAGATGAAGGGGGAGCATAGCGCGAACATTGAGCTTTGTGCGGCCATCGCCTAGGAAGTGGGCGCACAAGGAGAGCCGCGCATGAGCATGAACACTTTCGGACATCTGTTTCGGGTCACCACCTGGGGCGAAAGCCACGGCCCGGCCATCGGCGCGGTGGTGGATGGCTGCCCGCCGGGGGTGGCGCTGGAAGAAGCGATGCTGCAGCACTGGCTGGACCGGCGCAGGCCCGGCACCTCGAAATTCACGACTCAGCGGCGCGAGGCCGATGCGGTGGAAATCCTTTCTGGGGTTTACGAGGGCCGGACCACCGGCACGCCGATCCAGCTGATGATCCGCAACACCGACCAGCGCTCGAAGGACTACGGCGACATTGCCGAAAAGTTCCGGCCCGGCCATGCCGACCTGACCTATCACCTGAAATACGGTATTCGCGACCCGCGCGGTGGCGGGCGGTCTTCGGCGCGCGAAACCGCGTCGCGCGTGGCCGCGGGCGGGGTGGCGCGCGAAGTGTTGAAAACAATAGCGCCTGGGCTGTCGATTACCGGTTACATGGTGCAGATGGGCCCGCATGCGATCAATCGGGCGCGTTTCGACGCGGATGAAATCGCCCGCAACCCGTTCTGGACGCCGGATGCCGCCGCCGCCGACCTTTGGGCGCAGTATCTGGACGATCTGCGCAAGGCGGGCAATTCCGTGGGTGCCATCGTCGAGGTGGTGATCAGCGGCGCGCCGGCCGGGCTGGGGGCGCCGGTCTATGCCAAGCTCGATACCGAGCTGGCGGCAGCGATGATGTCGATCAACGCGGTGAAAGGCGTCGAGATCGGCGAGGGCATGGCGGCGGCGGCCCTGACCGGCGAGCAGAACGCCGATGAAATGCGCATGGGGCCTGACGGGCCGGAGTTCGGTTCGAACCACGCCGGGGGCATCCTGGGGGGCATTTCGACCGGACAGGACATTGTCATGCGTTTCGCGGTCAAGCCGACGTCATCGATACTGACACCGCGAAAAACAGTCACTAAATCGGGCGAAAACACCGAAATCGTCACCAAGGGCCGGCACGACCCCTGCGTCGGTATCCGCGCCGTGCCGGTGGGTGAGGCGATGGCCGCCTGCGTGATCCTCGATCACCTGATGCTGCACCGCGCCCAGGTGGGCGACGGCCCGCGCGGCACGATCGGTTAAAGCATGTCGCTCAAGAGTGGGAACCGGTTTTGAGCTTCTCGGACATGCGAAAACAAGGTGTTGGAGCGTTTCGCGTGAATGCGAACGAACGCGCCGCGCTCTAGGGTCAGGACCCATTCATCCTGCATCACTGGCGCTTATCTGGCGAAATATCAGCGGTTTGGCGCGCGCCGGGAATGGTGGCCCCATTTGCAAGCGCGCCGAGACGCTGAGATGAAGCCAGATCAGCGTCCTTCGGATTTGACGGATTTTCCCGCTGACTGCGTTGCCGGGCTTGGAAAATCAACCAGATTTACCTGCGCCCCGCGCCTAGTCACCGAAAAAATCTGTCAAACCAGTGGCGCAGGATTAATGGGTCCTGACCCTAGGAAGTAGCCGCGGCCAGCGCCGTATCAAGCAGCGCCTTGATCACCTTTTTCGATGTGCCCGCAACCACGCGGCCGAGTTCCTTGTCGCCCTTCAGGACCACCAGTGTCGAGCGGCGCGGGATCTGCAGCTCGTTCGCAAGATCGCCGTTGCCGTAGGTATCCCAGTCAATCGTGACAAAACTGATGTGTTCGTCATAGGCCGGGTTGGCCTGGCGCAGGGCGTCGATCACCCGCGATTGCGCCCGGCAGGTCGTGCACCAAGGCGCATAGAAATCGGCGAACACCGTTTTCCCTGCCGCAAGTTCCTTTTTCACGAGGCCCGGCGCGTAGTCCATGCCCGCCGCGCGAACGACCATCGGCACGCCTGCCATCACGCCCGAGGCGGCGGCAATACGGATGAAGTCTCTGCGTTTCATGATAGTCTCCTTTGTTACAATGCAACCGAAAGATCGATCAGCCAGCCCGGCATATGGTCGATCATCCAGCCCTCGATGACCTGGTTGAACCGCAGCAACAGGCCCACGCCGACAGCGACGAAAGTCACGCCCAGCACCGGTTTCGATTTTTCCGCGATCCGGCGCATCAGCGCCTGGCGCTGCATGATCACCGAGCGCGCGCCGTAGCCCAACGCCAGGATGATGCTGGAAACCCCCAGCGCAAAGCCGACCATGATCAGAAACACACGCCCGATCTCCTGCCCCTGGCTGGCCAGCGCGATGGCGCCGCCCAGGGTGGGGCCGATGCACGGGCTCCAGACCGCCCCGAGCAGCATGCCGCCGAGAAACTGCGCCCCCATCCCGCCGGACTGAACGCCGCCCATGCCGGCATCGGCGCGCGCGGCGAAACCGGCCGTGGCGGTGGCAAAGCCGCGCGACAGCATCGGCACCAGCAAGACCAGCCCGAAGCCGATCATCAGAACCGCACCCGCGTCGCTGATCGCTTCCGGCGTTACCCCGATGCTGCGGCCACCGACCGCAACCAGCATTCCCAGCAACACGAAGGTCAGGCTCATGCCTGCGGCGATGGCCAGCGGCCCATGGCGGCTTTGCTGCAGCGATGTGGCCAGAACGATCGGCAGGATCGGCAGCACACAGGGGTTGATCAACGTCAACAATCCGGCGCCATATGCAAATACGATTTCCATGCCCGCCAGTTAGACGATGGGGCCGCGCGCTGTCATCTCAACTTCTCTGACGCGATTTCAACTTGGCGTTAGCAAATGTGTCAGCCCGTGACAGCTGCACCACCAGAATGCCGGCGCCGATCACCAGCGCGCCGACAATATCCAGCCCGCGCACCGCTTCACCCAGAACCAGCGCCGCGATGGCCACGCCGAAAAACGGGTTGAGGAAATGGAACGCCGCCGCCTTCACCGCCCCGACCCGGCGCACCAGCGCGAACCAGATCCAGGTTGCGGCCAGCCCCGGCACCAATGTCGTGTAGATGAACGCAGCCGCCAGTTTTCCGCTGAAAGCAACCTCGTGGACCTCCAGCAGCGCCGAAGCGACGGCCAGCAGAGCCGCGCCGACCAGCATCTGCAGCCCGACGATCATCAGAAGGTTGCCGCCCCCGGTGGCGGTGCGCACGGCGAGCGTCGCCGCGGTCAGCGCCAGCGCCCCCAGCCCGGCCAGCACGACGCCGCCCAGATCGACCCCGGCGCCAATCCGCGCGCCCATGATGAGCACGACACCGGCAAGCCCGGCAAGCAGGCCGATCCAGGCTGTGAGGCTCAGCCGCTCGCGCAGAAAAACGAACCCTGACAGCGCCACCAGCAACGGCATGGTCGAAGCGATGATCGCGGCCAGCGAGGCCTCGATCTTCTGCATCGCGACAAAGTTCAGCCCCAGGTACAGCGCGTTCTGGCACAGGCCGAAAATGATCGTGGCGCGCCATTGCTCCGGGCTCAGGCGCCAGTTCTGGCCCATCAGCCGGGCAATGCCCACGCCGATCAGCCCGGAAATCAGAAAGCGCAGCGCAAGCGCTGCCAGCGGCGGGGCGTCGGCCACGATGATGCGCGCCGACGAAAACGCCGATGACCAGATCAGCGCAAACGCCACCCCCATTCCGATTGCGCGAAAATCCATGCCTGTCCCGTCCAAGTGAAAAGGGCCGCCCGAAGGCGACCCTTTAACGAATTCCATGTTCGGCGCAAGCCTAGCCGTTAACGCTTTCTTTCAGCGCTTTCGCAATGGTCATCTTCACGACCTTGTCGGCTTCCTTGTGGATCTGCTCGCCGGTTGCCGGGTTGCGCACCATGCGTGCCGGACGTTCGCGGCAATAGATCTTGCCAACGCCAGGCAGCGTCACGGCGCCACCACCCGAAACTTCACGGGTGATAACTGCGATGATCGCATCCAGCGCGCCACTTGCGGCCTTCTTGTCAGTGCCCATTTCATCAGCCAGAGCGGCCACGAGCTGGGTCTTGGTCAGCGGTTTTGCCATGTAATCTCTCCTCGTTCGGCCCCATTCCTTGGGGTTTATGCCGCGAATCTAGCGGAATATGGGGGGGGTGCACAATGTTTAGTGGCCCAAACCGGCGGAAAATCGTGCATTTTGTGGAAAAAAACGCGATTTCAGAGGAATGCCGTCTCTTCAAAGCTGCGCAACTTGCGCGAATGGATGCGTTCGAGCGGCATTTCGCGCAAGCTCTCCATCGCGCGAATGCCGATCAGCAGGTGGCTTACAACCTGCGAGGTATAGAAATCGCTGGCCATTCCCGGCAGTTTCAGCTCGCCGTGCAACGGTTTGTCCGACACGCAAAGCAGCGTGCCATAGGGCACCCGAAAGCGGAATCCGTTGGCCGCGATGGTGGCGCTTTCCATGTCCAGCGCGATGGCGCGGCTCTGGCTCAGTCGTTGCACCGGGCCGGACTGGTCGCGCAACTCCCAGTTGCGATTGTCCACCGAAGCGACGGTTCCGGTGCGCATCACTCGTTTCAGCTCGTAGCCCTCCAACTGCGTGACCGAAGCCACGGCCTGTTCCAGCGCGATCTGGATTTCGGCCAGGGGCGGCACCGGCACCCAGACCGGCAGATCGTCATCCAGCACCTTGTCCTCGCGCAGGTAGGCATGCGCCAGCACGAAATCCCCCAGCCGCTGGCTGTTGCGCAGCCCGGCGCAATGGCCGACCATCAGCCAGGCATGCGGGCGCAGCACGGCAATATGGTCGGTCGCGGTCTTGGCGTTTGACGGCCCGACCCCGATATTGACCAGCGTGATCCCGGACTGGTCGGCGCGTTTCAGATGGTAGGTCGGCATCTGCGGCAGCTTCGGCGGCTCGGGCAGCTTGCCGTCGGGCGTCGATATCGTCTTGTTGCCGGTTCCAACAAACTCGGTATAGCCGCTTTCGGGGTCGCCCAGCATCTTGCGCGCGTAGGCCTCGAATTCTTCGACGTAGAACTGGTAGTTGGTGAACAGAACATGGTTCTGGAAATGGTCCGGCTCGGTCGCCGTGTAATGCGCCAGCCGCGCCAGTGAATAATCCACCCGTTGCGCGGTGAAAGGCGCCAGCGGGCGGGTGCCATCGGGGGCCGGTTCGGCCACACCGTTCACGATGTCATCGTTGGTGGTGTTCAGGTCCGGCACATCGAAGAAGTCCCGCAGGGTAAAATCCGTAGCCCCTTCCTGCGGCACGGTGATGCCGCCCGAATTGGCCACGGCGAAATGCACCGGAATGGGCGTATCCGACATGCCGATCACCACCGGCACCTCGTGGTTGTCCATCACCAGCGCAATCTGCTGGCGCAGGTAGTTGGCAAACAGATCGGGCCGGGTCACCGTCGTTGCATAAGTGCCGGGTTCGGCAACATGGCCAAAGCTCAGCCGGCTGTCGGGCTTGGCAAAGCTTGTCGTGGTGATGCGGATTTCCGGATACCACGCCCGGAAACGCGCCGGCGGACGGCCCCGCGCCATTGCCTTGCTGAACCGGTCGCACAGGAAGTTGACCGACAGGGCATACAGCTCGATCAGGCGTTCGACAGCCGCCTGCGCGTCGGTGAATGTTTCCGGCGGCGGGGCCGCGGGGGTTTCCAGCT
>JALSJL010000350.1 GCA_026989405.1 Marinosulfonomonas sp.
CTCGAGGGCCGCAAGTTCTTCGGCGGCCGAGCGCGCCACCGACCGGGTGCGATGATCAAGATACCGCCCCGCCAACAGGAAAAACGTCAGCGACAGCGCCGCGTCGAAATAGGCATGCGCGCCGCCCTGCCAGGTTTCGTAGACCGACAGGCCGGTGGCCAGAAGAAGGGCCAGCGAAATCGGAACATCCATGTTCAGCCGGCGAACCCGAAGCGCGCTCCAGGCGTTGACGAAGAACGGCTTGCCGGCGAACAGGACAGCCGGCACCGCAATGACCGCAGATATCCAGTGGAACATCCCGCGCGTGGCATCGGTTGCCCCCGACCAGACGGCCACCGAAAGAAGCATGACGTTCATCATGGCGAAACCGGCAACCGCCAAGCGCATCAGCAGGTCGCGGCCACGGTCGTCAGGTCTGTTCAGCGACACCGAAGAGCCGTCCAGCTCATGCGCCTCATAGCCAATGCCTTCGAGAACGCGGACAAGATGGGCCGCGGAAACCGCATCATCCGCTTCCACGCTGACACGTTTCAGCGTCAGATTGACCCGCGCCGATCGCACGCCCGGCTCTTTCAGCAAGCGGCGTTCCACGGCTGAAATACAGGCGGCGCAATGGGCGCCGGGCAAGGAAAGGATGATATTGGGTGCACCGGTTTCAGACGATTTCGCCCGGTCCACCGCCGCCGGCGCTGCGACGCAGGCCGGGCAAGCCGAGATATTGGTGGGCGTTGTCATCCGATCACTTCACATGTATCTCGAGACGCTGTTGAAATTTCGTGCCGTCCTGCGCGACGGCCACAAGACGCAGCTTCCAGTAGCCCGGCACAAGTTCGATCGGGGCAACATAGGCGGTGCCGTCGAACACCAGTTCCGGCGTCTGATCCTGGGCCACATTGGTGGCCCGCCCGACGGTTGCGGACAGATCGGCGGCCTGAACCGGTCGCCCGTCGCGATCGCGTATCGACAGAACAAGGCGCCCGTTTTCGACCTGCGCCGAAACATCCCAGCCCAGAGCTTCCTGCGCGGCCCGCTCCCTGTCAAACTGCTGCGAGGCCACATATGAATTCTTGACCTCCAGCCCCGGGAAGGTGTTGATCGCCTGCCAGGCCAAAATCAGGTTCACGCCAATGATCACGCCAAAGGCCGATACCGTCAGGATGAGCATCTTGCGCCCGGTGAACTCTTTGCTGGCCATCAGCGCCTCCCGTTGAACACAGTGTCATTATACGCCTTTTCGCCGGTCACGACATCCTCGGCCCACAAGCGAAGTTCCGTCCTGTCCTCACGGTCGGCGCCGCTGCCCCTGGGGGCCACGACATAGACGCGTTGCAACAGGGTCGAGTCGGCCGGAACCAGAACCGTCAGGTCGTCTTCGCCCTCCAGTTCGAGGCGCAGGGGCGCGTCAGAGGTCAGGGACAGCCGGAACTCATGGTCTTCGCCATGTTTGTTGAGCAGCCGAACGTCATACGAGTTGCGCACGGAGCCATCGGACAGAACGACAAAGGTCGGATTGCGAACAGGGGCGACCGACATGTTGATCTCGGGTCGCACGAACAGCGCCACCAGCAAGGCCACACCGACCAGCGACCACAAGACCGTATACAGAATGGTGCGCGGCCGGAACACGTGCTTCCAGATCGGCTTGGGCGGCTTGCCGGCGCGCTCGTTGGCTTCGTCGGTCAGCGCCATGTAGTCGATCAGACCGCGGGGCTTGCCGATCTTGTCCATCACCTCGTCGCAGGCGTCGATGCAAAGCGCGCAGGTGATGCATTCAAGCTGCTGGCCGTCCCGGATGTCGATCCCCATCGGGCAGACATTCACGCAGGCCATGCAATCGATGCAGTCGCCCAGCTTTTCCGCGCCTTCCGCCTTGCGGTGCTTGCCGCGCGGCTCACCCCGCCATTCGCGGTAGCCCACAACGAGCGTGTCCTCGTCCATCATGGCGGCCTGAATGCGCGGCCAGGGGCACATGTAGA
>JALSJL010000351.1 GCA_026989405.1 Marinosulfonomonas sp.
CTATCATCGGTGTGCTGATCGGGATCCTGCGGTTGTCAAAAAACTGGATCATCTCGCGGTTGGCGGCATTCTATGTGGAAGCCATCCGCAATGTTCCCGTCCTTCTCTGGATCATTCTTGTCATGGCCGTCGCGATTGAATTCTTCCCGCCACCAAGGGATTTCCGGGGCGAAAACCCGGAAGCGACGATGATATTATTTGATTCAGTCGCCGTCACCAACCGCGGCGTGTTTCTCCCGAAACCTCAGTTTACCAACAGCTTGGGCAACGTCGCCATTCTTTGGGGGTCGATCAAACTGAACCTGGATGCGCTCGTGGTCATCCTGACCATGATCGGCGGCATCTGGGGAAGCATCTGGATCAAACGCCGCGCCGATGTCATTCAGGAAGCCACCGGCGACCGGCCTGTGACATGGTATTGGCAGCTTCTTTCAGTCTTTGGGCCGTTGATTGCGGTCTTGTGGTTTCTTGGTTTTCACCTGAGCTATCCTGAGTTGAAGGGGTTCAACTTCAAGGGTGGTATTCACATGCGCAATTCGCTTCTTGCGCTCTGGTTGGCCCTGTCGCTTTATACCGGCGCGTTCATCGCCGAGAATGTGCGCGCCGGGATCATGGCCATCTCGAAAGGCCAAACCGAGGCCGCGGCTGCATTGGGCTTGAGGTCTGGAAAGATCATGCGGCTGATCATTCTTCCGCAGGCGATGCGCGTGATCGTGCCCCCGCTGATTTCACAGTATCTGAATCTCACCAAGAACTCATCATTGGCGATCGCCGTTGGTTACATGGACATCACAGGAACCCTGGGGGGCATCACGCTGAACCAGACCGGTCGTGAGATGGAGTGTTTGCTGCTTCTCATGGCGTGCTACCTGGTCATCTCGCTCTCGATTTCGGCGGTCATGAACTACTACAACGAACGCACAAAGTTGAGGGAGCGCTGAAATGGCAACAGCAGACAAATCCATAGCCTACGTGCGCACCGAAATGGTGGGGGAAAAGCCGCCACCACCAGCGAGCACCGGTATCATCGGCTGGATGCGACAGAATCTGTTTTCCGACATTCTCAGCACCATCCTCACACTTGTGGCAATCTACCTGATCTATGCGATACTTGCCGGAGTCCTGCCGTGGATGTTCCGAGGTGTCTGGAATGCCGGTTCTCTGAATGAGTGCCGCGAGATTCTGGCTGAAGAGTATGGCGAAGGCGTTGGCGGCGCCTGCTGGGCCGTCATCCGGGAACGGTTTTGGCAATTGATGTATGGCTTTTATCCAAGCAACCAGTATTGGCGGCCAAACATGGCGTTCATACTTCTGATTGCGGCCATTGCCCCGGTCCTTTTTGAAAAGCTGCCGCGGTGGATGATTGTCTTCACGATTGCGGTTCCGTTCGTCGGGCCCTGGTTGCTTTGGGGCGGAACGATCTGGGTCCCGGTTGTGGCTTTTGCCGGTTTCGTGATTGGCGTTCTGGTCAACCGTCTGGTGGCAAACGCCACGAGTTCGCTGCTCGGCCTCATTGCCGGTGTTCTTGCCGCGATCGTCTGGTGGCTTTTGCTCGCAGGGCCTGTCGTGAATGCCCTGGCGTCTGTAGTGCCCTTGGGCCTGGAGCCGGTTGCGAGCCGAAACTTTGGTGGCTTCATGCTGGCGATCACGCTTGGCGTGACCGGGATTGCGTTGTCATTCCCGCTTGGCATCGTCCTGGCCCTGGGCCGTCAATCAAACCTGGTTATCGTAAAATCACTGTGCGTCGGGTTCATCGAGTTCATTCGCGGTGTGCCCTTGATCACCCTCTTGTTCGTGGCGTCGGTGTTGCTGAACTACTTCCTGCCCAAGGGAACGCAGTTCGATATCATCCTGCGCGTCATGATCATGATCACGCTCTTTGCAGCCGCCTACATGGCGGAAGTGATCCGCGGCGGTCTTGCAGCGTTGCCCAAGGGCCAGTATGAAGCGGCCGACGCGCTTGGCCTGACCTACTGGCAGGCACAGCGTTTGATCATTATGCCTCAGGCGCTGAAAATCGCCATTCCGGGCATCGTGTCGACCTTCATCGGCCTGTTCAAGGACACGACGCTGGTGTCGATCATCGGGCTGTCCGACCCGATCGGCTGGGCAAAACTGATCCAGGCGAACTCTGAGTGGAATGGCATCGTGTGGGAGCTGTATGGCTTCATCGCTTTTGTCTTTTTCCTCTTCTGCTTCTCAATGGGGCGCTATTCCATGTATCTGGAGCGCAAGCTTCAGACTGGTCATTAATTCAAAGGGAGTGACGGAATGTCTGAACTTGCAACCCGTGAAAGCGATCGCAGCCAGCCGGCCGTTTCGGACGAAGTGGCGATCGAAATCATCAACATGAACAAGTGGTATGGTGCGTTCCATGTTCTGCGCGATATCAATCTGACGGTTAATCGTGGTGAGCGCATCGTGATCTGCGGCCCGTCCGGCTCGGGGAAGTCGACGTTGATCCGTTGCATCAACCGGCTGGAAGAGCACCAGGAAGGCACCATCATCGTTGATGGGACTGAACTGTCTTCGGATCTGAAGAACATCGACAAGATCCGCCGGGAGGTGGGGATGGTGTTCCAACACTTCAACCTGTTTCCGCATTTGACGATCATGCAAAACTGCACCTTGGCACCGATCTGGGTGCGCAAGACACCCAAGAAAGAAGCCGAAGAAAACGCCATGCGTTATCTCGAAAAGGTGAAAATTCCAGAGCAGGCCGACAAATACCCAGGTCAGCTTTCGGGTGGACAGCAGCAACGTGTGGCCATCGCGCGCTCATTGTGCATGGAGCCGCGGATCATGTTGTTTGATGAACCGACATCGGCCCTCGACCCAGAGATGATCAAAGAGGTTCTGGACACAATGATCGAGCTGGCGGAAGAAGGGAAGACCATGCTTGTGGTGACACATGAGATGGGTTTTGCCCGTCAGGTCGCCGACCGGGTGATTTTCATGGATCAGGGCCAGATCGTGGAGCAGAACGAACCGGAAGAGTTCTTCAACAATCCGAAATCGGAGCGCACGAAGCTGTTCCTCAGTCAAATTCTGGGCCACTGAGCCAGATCATCCAATTCATCCAGGGATACCTGATGATCAAGGGCGGCGCACACGGTGTGTCGCCCTTCTCTATCCCAGATCGCGCGGAACCACAAAATCCACAACCTCTCCGGTTCCGGCCGTGAGCGATGACCAGTTGTCTGTCGCAAAGTCCAGAACCGTGGTGGCTGCCGTCGGATAATCAACGAATCTGGGGTGGGGCGGTGCTTTTCTGGCCAGCGCCCGGGCCAGTAGGGCGGTGCCGGGGTTGTGGCCCAGCATCAGGACCGGCGTTGTAATACCGGCCTGTCCGACAATCTGGAACATTGTTTCGGGGGACGCCAGGTACAGGCGATCCGAAAACGTGACCCTTGGCGCGGCGTCCAGTTGATCCAACACAACCGTGCATGTCTGGCGGGTTCGATGTGCCGCTGAACACAGCACCAATTCGGGGATGTACCCTTGTGCACACAGCCACCGACCTACCCGGTTTGCGGCATCAAGCCCGCGTTTGTTCAGGGGTCGCTCAAAATCATCTGCGGCGGGGCTTTGCCAGTCGGATTTGGCGTGACGCATCAGGATCAGTCGCAAGGTCATGGATGAAAAGCCTTCATGTGGTGGGCGGATTGTTCCGGCGACCGCTCGTAGGTCATGGAAACCGGACAGGTTCGTCGGATCTTGCATCCCGTGTCCATGCAATCTTGTCCGGCCGGGAGGCTCAGAGTTTCATGGCAGGCAGCAATGTCGAGTTTTTCGCCCACAACAGCAAGGCCGGGGCAGGCTGTCAAACAGGGCTTTGCTGTGCATGAAAGGCAGGGATTCCTGCCCGAAGTCCTGGGAAGCGAGTGCCCGGAGAATGCAATCGCCCCCCGAAAAGACACCATGAGACCGGCGCGGTCGTGAATGAGAAAGCTCACCGGCGACGGCCAGAAATGACCACTGCGCAGCGCCCAGTCGATGAAAGGCGCATATGGCGGGCGGCCAAATGGGAACACCGCGCACCCGCCAAATTTGTTCGCGATGGCCGTGATGGTGCGGCGAGACCATTCATCTATCGGGTCGGGGCTTGCTCCGGCCCATTCTGGCTGTGCCGCAAGATGGCCCCAGAACCCAGGTTCAAGCGGCCCCAACAGGACGATCTGGTCGAATGCTTCGGGCAACGGGTCGCGATCATGCAGATCGACGACGCCGAGCAAGTCGAGGAAATGGTGCTGCGCGGTGGCCCGGAGATCATCGACATTCATTCAAGAAGAATGGCCAGAAAACCGACATTTTGGAAGTTCGATTATTTCTTGGCAAATGGCAAGAACAGCGCCCAACTCAGCCGAGAGGGCCGATCATCCTGCCATTGCAACCCGATTGTCATGTTTTCCTCTCCACCGTCAGGGGTGGCAGTGTAGGTGCCAAACAGCTTGTCCCAGACACTCAGCGAAAATCCGTAGTTGCTGTCATGCTCGATGCGTTTGGTTGAATGGTGAATACGGTGCATGTCCGGCGTCACGAGCACCTTGCGAATAAGCGCATCCAGCCAAGCGGGCAGTGCGATATTGGCATGGTTGAACATCGCGGTGCCATTCAGGATCACTTCAAAGGCAATCATCGCCCATGCCGCCGGGCCGATCAGATAGACCAGCCCAATCTTCAGCAGCATCGACAACAGTATCTCGATCGGGTGAAACCGCATGGCCGTTGTCACATCGATATCGCGGTCTGCGTGATGCACACGATGCAGCCGCCAAAGGAGAGGGACCTTGTGCGTGACAAGGTGCTGGAACCAGATCGCGAAGTCGAAAATCAGGATAGCCAGGATGCCTTCGAGCCAAGGGTTCCAGGTCAGCTTGTTGAACAGACCATAGCCGTTCATGCTGGCATCAATTGCCGCCCCGACCGCCAGGGCCGGGATGCCGATGGCCATCGCCCGAAGCGCGAGAGAGTCGATGACGATCAACGCCATGTTGGTCAGCCAGCGTCGTGACCGGGGCTGGGTGCGCTGCCGTTTCGGCCAGAGTGTTTCCAACCCGGCAAAAAGAAGAAACAGCCCTGTGAAGACACCAAGGCGTATGACCAGTTCGTTTTCCATCTCAAGGATCTATGTGCAGCGGGCGACCGCGACAAGCGACACAACAGCGCGTTTCAGTCACGTATGAGTGAGCCCGCACCATGTTCGGTAAACAGCTCAAGCAAGCAGGCGTTTGGTGCTCTCCCGTCCAGGATAACGGCGGCTCGCACCCCGCCGGCCAGGGCAGACAAGGCGGTTTCGGTCTTGGGGATCATCCCTCCGGAAATCGTACCGTCCTCGACCATCTTCCTGATCTGTTTCGAACTCAACGCCGTCACGACCTTTCCGGTCCGGTCCCGGACACCATCAACATCAGTCAACAAAAGCAACCTGTCAGCTTTCAACGCTGCCGAAATGGCGCCAGCGGCCGTGTCGCCATTTACATTGAATGTCTCACCCCCCCTGCCTGTCCCGATCGGCGCAATGACCGGGATGATGCCTGCCGTGGCCAGGCTGCGCAGGAACTCCGGATTGACTTCATTGGGTTTCCCGACATAGCCCATTTCGGGGTCAACGATTTCACAGACCATAAGGTTGGCATCCTTGCCCGAAAGGCCGATTGCCTTGCCGCCCTGCGCGTTGATCGCCTGAACGATGCGTTTGTTGACGTTGCCTGACAGGACCATCTCAACGATTTCCATCGTCTTGGAATCCGTGACTCTTTTTCCGTCGATGAATTCAGACTTGATATCAAGTTTGTCGAGCATCGAATTGATCATGGGGCCGCCGCCATGAACGATCACTGGATTGACTCCGACCTGCTGCATCAACACGACGTCGCGCGCGAAACTGTCCATTGCTTCGTCGCTGCCCATGGCATGCCCGCCGAGCTTGATGACCACGGTGGCGCCGTCATAGCGCTGCAAATAGGGCAGTGCCTCGGACAGAGTCCGGGCCGTAGCAATCCAGTCGCGATTCATGTCTTTTCGTTTCTTCATAGTCGGCTGATGGCAGTCCTAGGTAACTTGATCGCGGGCTTGTGCCAAGGGGCGTTGCCGCTGGCTCTATTCGATTGCAGCGATGACGGCCCGGAGTTCGGCGATGCCGTCGCGCTTTTCGGAAGAGGTCACAATGATTTCCGGAAATGCCGTCGGGTGTTTGGCAAGCCCGGATCGAACTTGTGCCAAGACCCTGTCTCGCTCATGGGCCTTTACCTTGTCCGCTTTTGTCAGGACGCATTGGAAGGTAACAGCGGAGCGGTCGAGCAGGGCCAGAATTTCTTCATCGGCGGGTTTCAGGCCATGGCGCATATCGACGAGCACGAATGCCCGTCGAAGAGACTGCCGGCCCGACAGGTAGTTCTTCAGCAGGCGCTGCCATTTTTCCACGACCTGCACAGGGGCGTTGGCATAGCCGTAGCCGGGCAAATCGACCAGATACAGGTTGTCCGAGGTGGTGAAAAAGTTGATCTCTTGGGTGCGCCCCGGTGTGTTGGATGCTCTGGCCAAGGCCTTTCGCCCGGTCAACGCGTTGATCAGGCTTGACTTCCCAACATTCGAGCGTCCTGCGAAACAGACCTCCATCCGGTCCGCCGGGGGCAGACCGTCCATGGCAACCACACCCTTGAGAAACTCTGTCGGGCGTGAAAACAGCAGCCGTCCCTTTTCCAGGTCGTCTGCGTTCGGTGCGGCAATTGGAAATGACAGTTCTATGACAACAACTCCACGCAATCGCCCGGCTTTACTCTTCCGCCGGTGTCCACTGTTGCATAGACGCCGAAATCAGTGTGTCCCCAGCCACCGTCAAGAACCCTGAGCATGTCGGTATCACGTTGCCCGGTCGTGACATTTGCCGAGGTTGCCTGACAGCGTCCGATGCGTTCGCGTACAGTCAAGACAGCAGTGCCGATACGCAAGCGCCGACCGATCCACTCAAATTCTTCCCAAGGTGACAGACCGTCGATCAGAAAGTTCCCGCGCCAGCGCGTGGGTGCAATGTCCTGCCCCAGTTTTTGGGCAACCGCGCGATGTGATGCCGCGTTCAACAGGCTGAGGGACGGAAATGGCGTGTCTGTCATGCCGCGCTCGCGAGATCTGACCAGCCGGGCCGGGCCCGGCGCGTCCTGGGGGCCCAAGCCGGCTGCCCAGGAAATAAACCTGTCAGGGTTCTTTTCTGGGTTGAACGTAAGCGAAGGCCGGTCGGGGTGGCTGACCGTGATATCGCCGGTCGCATCGTCCAACCTGGCTTCGATCGCCTGGAGGGCTGGGTTTCGGGCCGCCCGGGAAAAGTGTCCGCACGCGGTCCATGCCGCCCCGTCAACGCCCGAACCGTCTCTGACGACAGCCCACGCCCGATCCCAGGGCATGGTATCGTTTTCGACCAGATCAACGGATTGAAGCCGTTCACGCCCATGTGCCTTGATTGGGTGGCGCCAGATATGGGTGACCTGCGCGGTCATTCCTTTTCAGATTTCTCGCGCTTGAACCCTTTCAGAATATTGCCAAGCACATCCGGCTTGTGGCCATGTTTACGCATGATCGCATACTGCTGAGTAAACGTGATCGTGTTGTTGGTGATCCAGTAGAGCACGAGACCGCTGGCAAACCTGCCGAGCATGAACATGAATACCCAAGGCATCCAGGCAAAGATCATTTTCTGCGTCGGGTCGGTGGGTGTCGGGTTCAGTTTCTGTTGAAGCCACATCGATATGCCCAGCAGGATCGGTAGCAGCCCTATCGAAAAGACCGCGAGGAATGAGTTCGGGTCGGGGGGCGAATAGGGCAGCAGCCCGAACAGGTTCAGCACCGATGACGGGTCGGGCGCAGACAGATCCCGAATCCAGCCGATCCACGGAGCATGGCGCAACTCAAGAGTGACAAACACCACTTTATAGAGGGAAAAGAATACGGGTATCTGCAGCAGGATCGGAAAACAACCTGAGGCCGGATTCACCTTTTCCTTGCGGTACAGCTCCATCATTTCCTTTTGCAGTTTCTGGCGATCGTCACCCGCGCGCTCCTTGAGCTTTTCCATTTCGGGCTGCAGCTCTTTCATCTTTGCCATCGAAACGTAGGATTTGTAGGCGAGCGGAAACATGATGGCCTTGATGATCAGGGTCAGCCCGATAATCGCCCACCCCATGTTGCCGATAATGCCGTTCAACCAATGCAGCACAGCAAAGATCGGCTTTGTCAGGAAAAAGAACCAGCCCCAGTCAATGGCATCAATGAAGCGGTAGATTCCCAGGTTGCTTTCATAGTCGCGAATTGTCTGCCATTCTTTGGCTCCGGCAAAGACCCTTGTTGAAACCGAAGTCGTTTCGCCCGGCTTGATTTCGCGGGTGGCAAGGCGGGCGATTGATTTATAGGTATCGCGCGCCTCATTGTATTGCAGAACCGAAGTAAATGCCTGGTCCTTGTCGGGAATGAGGATCGTCATCCAGTAGTGATCGGTGAAGCCGACCCAACCGTTGCTTTCCACATTCGCAACGTCCGAGCCTGCGCCCCATTTCTCATCGGCATCGAAACGGCGCATTTTCTTGTAGGTGAATTCTTCCAACTCTTCGCCGTCCTGGCGAATGGCCCCTTCGTGGATGATGAAAAAGCCTTTCAGGTCGCTTGGCTCCCCATCCCGAACCAGCTCCGAATAGGGCGCCAATCGAACCGGTTCACCAGAAGTGTTTTCGACCTGCTGCGTGACTGAGAACATATAGTCATCATCGACAGAGATCTGCCGGCGGAACACCAATCCCTTGGCGTTTTCCCATTCGAGACTCAACGGGTTTTCCGGCGTCAACTGTTTGCCCGAGACGAGCTTCCATTCGGTGTTGGGGCCAGGCACGTCCTCGGCCCCCAAGCTACCGCCTGGTGCCCAGCCGAACACGGCATAGTAGGCTTCGGGCTGGCCCACGGGTTTCAGCAAGACGACATTCGGGCTGTCGGGTTCCAGCGTCTCGCGATAGTCTTTGAGCGCCAACTGGTCGATCCGGCCTCCAAGAAGCGACAAGCTTCCGGACAGGCGCGGCGTGTCAATTTCCGCGCGCGGCGACTGAACCGGTGACGGCTCGGCCGTTGCGACGCTTTCCGTTGCGACAACTGACGGTGCTTCGGCTATCGGGACGGTTTCGCCGGCGACGGTCGGAGCGCCTTGATCGACTGCGGGCTGCTCAGGAGGGAAGAGAACAAACCACACGAGAATTACCAGAAAACTCAGCGCGGTCGCGAGTATCAAATTCTTGTTCTGATCGTCCATGAAATAGCACCACCTGCCCGGTTCTTGAGTAAGGGTGGTTCAACAGGGCAAGCCCATGAATGTCAACAGGCCATGGCAGCCGCGCGGGTTTCCATTGCGAATTCGCAGCCCGTCACCGACCCGCTGACTTTCCGACCGTGGGCGCGTGCTGTATCTTGGAGCGGTGTTGGCGCATCCATTGTTCCGTGGCTTCGAACGGCATCGGGCGTGCAATGGAAAACCCCTGAACATGCGCGCACCCCAATTGCGCAAGGATGGCATGTTCTCCGATTGTTTCGACGCCTTCGGCGAGAGTATCGATATCCAGCCGCTCGGCCATCGTCAAAATTGCCGCTACCATGTTCTGCTGCTCGCGGTCGCGATCAACGCGGGTTATGAAAGAGCGGTCAATCTTGATCCGGTGAACCGAAAAGCGTCGGATGCTGGCAATCGAAGCGTGGCCGGTGCCGAAATCATCAAGGTCAACAGGGCACCCCAATTCGGACAATGCCTGGATATTCTTCACCACCACGTCGTCTTCAGACTGCGCGATGACGTCTTCGAGGATTTCGACGCACAATCGGTCAGGTGTCAGCTCATAACGGTCGATCTCCCACTTGATCCACTCTGTCAGTTTCGGGTTTGAAAGCTCTTCGCCCGAGAAGTTCACAGCCACACAAGGGACAATATACCCGGATTGGTCCCAGTGGCGCAAAGCAGCCATTGAACGCGACACCATGATTTCGCACAGCCGCTCTTGCAGGCCCATTTCCGAAATCGCTGGCAGGAAATCGCGCGGCAACAGAACGCCCTTCTTGGGGTGGTCCCACCGCGCCAGGGCCTCAAAACCCGATAGCTCCCCGGTGTTGGTCGACACCTGTGGCTGGAACCATGGTTTGATCTGCCCAGTCTCCAGAGCTTCGATGATCTCACCGTGATCCATGTCTGACCCGCGTTTCCGGGCCTTCAAGGAATTTGAATAGGCTCGAACAGAACCTGGACCATGGGCGGCCGCCAGTTCCATCGCGTGGATGGCATTGTCGAGAAGTTCGGACCCCGAGCGTGATTGCGCCCGGTCCGGCAGGCAGAACCCGATCGAGGCCGTGACAAAAATTCGCGTGGCATCGATTGAATAGGGTTCGGCGATTTCGGCCTGCAGCCTGTTGCAAAGCTGAATGAGCGTTTCAAGGTCCGCCCGGCGGACTGGTGAAAGGGCCACGGCAAATCGTGGCCCGCCCAGACGCACAACGTGATCGGTTTCGCGTAGCGCAAAGGCCACTCTTTCCGCCACGCTCTTCATGATGGACGAGGCGGCGCGCCGACCGTACTGGGCTTCAATATCGGAAAAGTCATCGAGTTCGATTGCCAGGGCGGCCGTTGTCTTGCCCGTCGTTTCACCGTTGGCAAGAATTTCCGTTAGTGCCTTTTCCGCGACGGTCTTCAGACGCAGGTTTGTTTCCTTGTCGCGGGCTTCGGACCAGGCCGGGCCGGTTCCGGAAAATATTCCGGCAATCGCGAAGGCTGCCGGCAAGGCCAATGCAAAAAATATCAGCAATCCTTCGCCGCCAAACCAGTATGCGCCCAATGTCATCGCCGGCAGAAAAGCCAGGATCTGGGGCCCGGAAAACCCGTCACGAAGTCGCCAATAAAAGCGGTGAATTCCAGCAACCAGATTTTTTGCCATGAGCGATACCCCGATCCGAAAGCCAACTGAACTGTTCAGCGACAGGATTAGTTCCGCGGGTTGGGCTTTGGGTTAATGCGCGACCGGATTTTATTCCGGGTTTTCATCAAATTGAGCAGTGCGCCGTTCAAGCGTGGAAAATGAAAAAAGATCCGGATCGAGCAAGTGCGACGGTCTTGCATTCATAAGAGCGCGAAACATGACTTGCCGGCGTCCGGGGCTGTTGCTTTCCCAGCCATCCAGAATTGCTTTCACCTGTTGCCTTTGCAGGCCATCCTGACTTCCACAAAGGTTGCAAGGTATGATGGGGTAGTTCATGGAATGGGCAAAGCGCTGGCAGTCTGCTTCGGCCACATGGGCCAGCGGTCGATAGACGAAAAGGTCGCCGGCTTCATTCAACAGTTTGGGCGGCATGGTGGCCAGCCGGCCGCCATGAAACAGATTCATGAAGAATGTTTCAAGTATGTCATCGCGGTGATGGCCTAGCACGATCGCGCTGCACCCCTCTTCGCGGGCGATCCTGTACAGAATGCCCCTGCGCAGGCGGGAACACAGCGCGCAATAGGTGCGCCCCGCAGGTGTCTTGTCTTTCACGATCGTGTATGTGTCCTGGTACTCGATCCGGTGCGGCACATTCATTTGCTCAAGAAATTCGGGCAATATGGTGGCTGGAAAGCCCGGCTGCCCCTGATCCAGATTGCAGGCGAGCAGATCGACCGGCAACAGTCCGCGCCATTTCAATTCATGGAGCACGGCAAGCAATGTGAAACTGTCCTTCCCACCGGACAGACAGACCAACCAGCGCGCATCGCGCTCGATCATGCCGTATTGTTCTATGGCCTCGCGCGTCAGACGAACAATGCGTTTGCGCAGTTTCTTGTATTCCGTTGTGTCGGGCGCACCGGCAAAAAGCGGGTGGATGTCATCGGATTTGTCAAACATGGGTCCGCTTTAGTTGCGAACCTGGCGCGCGACAAGTCCGTTTTCACGGCTCACCCGCCATGCATGGCCGAAGGTTGCGAAACGGATCACAGCCGGGCGTCACGCCGGCAAACTCCATGCACGCAGCTTACTGTCAGCCGGAACTCGGCCGAGGGCCGTTCCCTGGCGTCAGTAGCCACCCTTGCGGCGACTCTCAGGCAGACCGGCTATTTTTCCGCCCTGTTTGGACGGATCCAGCGGGAACAGTTCGTAAAGGTCTTTCTGTTTGATCTTTTCGCCCCATTCTTCGGTCATGGCCTTGATGATTGCGCGGGTGTTGGGTTGATTCTGCCGGTTTTCGTAGTATTCCTGCCGAAGATAGTTGATCACGTCCCAATGGCGTTCGGTCAGTTCTTCGATCCCTTCGATCGCCGCCATCTTCCGGCCGAGATCTTCCGTCCAGTCGTCGAGGTTGACAAGGTAACCGTTGTCGTTCGTTTCAATGGTCTTGCCTTCAAATTCGATGGACATGGCGCATTTCTCCCTTGATTGTCCGGCGTTGAGGCCTGGAGCATTCACACATTCAATTTCGTGATTATCTCGTCTCGGCGGGGTCCTGGTCAAGAGGGATCATCGTGATGGTGCCTGTTTGACGCGGAATGTGGCCCGGGGACAGGGTCGTAGCCCGAGCCTCCGAACGGATGGCAACGACCCACCCGGCGCGCTGCAAGCCAGGTTCCCTTCAACGCCCCGTGTTTTTCAAGTGCTTCGATTGCATAGGCAGAGCAGGTGGGCTGATATCGGCACCCGTGTCCGACCCAAGGTGAGAACACCAGACGATAAACGCGGACGGGCAGGGCGACGATATGGGCCAAGGGTGTCATGTTCCGTTCCCATGTATTTTCTCAAGCGCAGTTTTCAAGTCATCCACCATCTCGTCAAATGGTTGATTTTGCGTCGTTTCCGGGCGCCCGATCAGGACATAGTCCCATCCGTCCCGGCCACACCCCGGAAGCACATCGCGCGCAACTGCGCGAAGCCTGCGTTTGGCACGATTTCTGCGCACAGCGTTTCCGACTTTCTTGGAGCAGGTATAGCCGATGCGAACCCCGTCCGCTTCATCCGGAGTCCGTTTGCGGGCCTGAAGGATGAAACCGGGCCGGGCAACGTGACGGGAACGGGCCGCGCGGAGAAAGTCCGAGCGTCTTGTCAGGGTTTGTGGAATGGTTTCTTCCGTCGACAAGAAACCCTCAGCCTGGCAATCTGCTGGGGGACCATCCGACGGTGTCATGTTTTCGTGTGGAGAGCGCTCAGGCGCTCAGATGCTTCCGGCCTTTGGCGCGCCGGGCATTCAGGATCTTGCGGCCAGCCTTGGTTGCCATGCGCGCACGGAAGCCGTGGCGCCGCTTGCGGACCAGGTTCGAAGGTTGAAAAGTGCGCTTCATGGCGGGTCTCCGTGTTGTATGGCCCAAACCGCATGGGGATTCGAAGGCCGATCATGTTCGAAGCACGTCCTTTAGGCGCTGCGGCGGCGGCTGTCAATTCGCAAACGGCGTGAATTCTGC
>JALSJL010000352.1 GCA_026989405.1 Marinosulfonomonas sp.
CAATTTCATGAACCAGCCGATCCCCGGCTATGTCGACTGGATCGAACAGGCGATGCCGCTGATTGCCTTCATGGGCATCGCCTATACGCAGCGCGAAGGCGGCCATATTCGCATGGATCTGATGGTCGGCAAGCTGCGCGGGCGCGCCATGTGGCTGGCCGAACTGTTCACGACGCTGTTGATCCTGATCCTGATGCTGCTTCTGGTCTGGGGCACTTTCGCGCATTTCCTGCGCAGTTTCGACATGAGCCAGCCGATGTGGAGCCGCGACAGCTCGATGGATATCGGGCTGCCGATCTGGCCCTCGAAACTGTTGATCCCGGTGGCATTCTCGGTGCTGTGCCTGCGCCTGATGTTGCAGGTCTTCATCTATGGCCGCGCCTTGATCACCGGCGAGAAACGGCCCGTCGGCGTGCCGCTGATCGCCGATGCCGCAACCCAGGCCGCGCTGGAGGCCGCGACGGTCTCGGGCGGCGAAGACAGGGGCGGGCGCTGACATGGAACCCATTCAAATCGGTCTGATCGTTTCCGGCTTCATGCTGGTCACTGTCATTCTGGGAATGCGGGTGGCCTTTGCCGCCGGCATGTCGGGGCTGATCGGCCTGGTCTGGATTTTCTGGAGCCGGCGCGGCTATGACCCGGAAGATTTCCTCTGGGCGCTCAGCGTTGCAGTCCAGACCGCCGGGCAGGTGCCGCATTCCAAGATCTCGTCACAGGCGCTCAGCCTGATCCCCACCTTCATCCTGATCGGCTATCTTGCCTATCACGCCGGTCTGACCAAGGCGCTGTTCGTGGCCGCCAAACGCTGGATGGCCTGGGTGCCCGGCGGGCTGGCCGTATCCACCGTCTTTGCAACCGCCGGCTTTGCCGCCGTGTCGGGCGCGTCGGTGGCGACGGCGGCCGTATTCGCCCGTATCGCGATCCCGGAGATGCTGGCGCTTGGCTATGACAAACGCTTTGCGGCCGGGGTTGTGGCGGCGGCGGGCACGCTGGCCTCGCTGATCCCGCCCTCGGCGATTCTGGTGATCTATGCGATCATCGTGGAACAGGATGTCGGGCGCTTGCTGCTGGCGGGGTTCATTCCGGGCGTCTTCTCGGCCTTTGTCTACACGACCCTGATCATCGGCATGGCGTTGACGATCAAGGGTTTCGGGCCGCGTGTGACCGGCTTTACCTGGCGCGAACGCTTTGAAAGCCTGCCACCGGCGCTGCCGATCGTGGCGGTGGTCGTGATCATCATCTTTTTCGTCTATAACCCGTTTGGCGGCGACGCCTGGGGCACCCCGACCGAGGGCGGCGCGATCGGGGCCTTCATCGTCTTTCTGATGGCGCTCTATCGCGGCATGCGCTGGCCGGCCCTGCGCGATGCGCTGCTGGAAACGGCCAAGCTGACGGTGATGATCTTTACCATCATCTGGGGCGTGCTGATCTATGTCCGCTTCCTGGGCTTTGCCGATCTTCCCGGCGCGTTTGCCGATTGGCTGACCTCGCTGGAAATGTCGCCGATGCTGATCCTGATTGCGATTCTGCTGGCCTATGCCGTGCTGGGCATGTTCATGGATGCGATCGGGATGCTCCTGCTGACGCTGCCGGTGGTTTTCCCGGCGGTCATGGCGCTGAACGGCGGCATGAATGTCACCGCCGAGGCCAGCGCATTCGGCATGTCGGGGCCGATGGCAGCGGTCTGGTTCGGCATATTGGTGGTGAAAATGGCCGAGTTCTGTCTGATCACCCCGCCCATCGGCCTGAATTGTTTCGTGGTGGCTGGGGTGCGCGAAGACCTGACGGTTCAGGATGTGTTCAAGGGCGTGATGCCGTTCTTCATTGCCGATGGCATCACCATCGCCCTGCTCGTGGCCTTCCCGATCATCGTTCTTTGGCTGCCCATGCAAATGTGACGGGCCGAAAACCCTGCATGCCCTATCGGGCCTTCGGAACCCTCCGGAGGC
>JALSJL010000353.1 GCA_026989405.1 Marinosulfonomonas sp.
CCGATCGACATTTCCGCCGACAGCACGTTCAGACTGGCGCTCGAAGCACAGGATCGCGGGCATGCGCTTTTCTACTATACACCCGACATGCTTGCCTATGAAAACGGCCGGGTAACCGCGCGAGGCTGGCCGCTGACGGTGCGCAATGTCAGGGGCGACCACTTTCGGCTGGGTGACATGAAAACCGTCGATCTGTCCGACTTCGACGTTGTGTGGTTGCGCCAGGATCCACCGTTTGACATGGGCTATATCACCACGACCCACCTGCTGGATCTGGTCCACCCGGACACTTTGGTGGTGAATGATCCCTTCTGGGTGCGGAACTATCCGGAAAAACTGCTTGTCCTGCAATTCCCCGAGCTCATTCCACCGACCACGATCGCGCGTGATCTGGATGTCATCCGCGCGTTCAAGCAGGAGCATGGCGACATCATCCTGAAACCGCTCTACGGCAACGGTGGCGCCGGGGTGTTCCGGCTGGGCCGGGAAGATCGCAACCTTGCGTCGTTGCATGAGCTTTTCACCGGTATCAACAACGAGCCGCTGATCGCGCAGAAATTTCTGCCCGATGTGTCAAACGGCGACAAGCGGATCATTCTTGTCGACGGTCAGCCGGTCGGGGCAATCAATCGGGTGCCCAAGACCGGGGAGACGCGCTCGAACATGCATGTGGGCGGGCGGGCGGAGGCCTCGGTTCTCAGCGCGCGCGACAAGGAAATCTGTCGCGCGATCGGGCCGCTGTTGAAGGAAAAGGGCCAGATTTTTGTCGGCATCGACGTGATCGGTGACTACCTTACGGAAATCAACCTGACCTCGCCGACGGGCCTGCAGGAGTTGGAGCGGTTCGAGGGAACCAATGCGGCCAGACTGATCTGGCAGGCGATCGAAAAGCGGCGCGCCGAGGCATGAGCCTGCGTCAGGCGGTCCTGGTTGGCGCAATGGCAACTTTTGTCAGGCCGGGCCTCAAACGTGTGAAGACACCCGAAAGCGCGCGCCGCAGGTTCGAACGCACGGCGCGATTGCTGTTTCGCATACCGCCCTGCACCTGGTTCCACGACGACAGCGTTCCAGCTGCGGGGGGCAGCCGAATGGCCATGTGGTCGGAATCGTCTGCACGCGCCACCCGTGCAGTCGTTCTGTATTTTCACGGAGGCGGCTATATCGCCGGCAGCCCGCACACACACCGCGTCATCACGGGGCGCCTGGCGCGCGAGGCCGGTGTGCGCGTGTTCGCGCCGGACTACAGGCTGGCCCCGGAATCGCCATTTCCAGCTGCATTGGAAGACGCACGCGCCGCTTTCACAGAGCTGCGCCGTCGCGGATATCGCCCCGGCGATATCGTGATTGGCGGTGACAGCGCGGGTGGCGGGCTTGCACTGGCCTTGCTGGCGCAGCTGTGCGCCGAAGGCGAGGCCCCGGCCGCAGCCTTTGCGTTTTCGCCCTGGACCGACCTGGCCCTGACCGGTGACAGCCTTGAAGGCAATCGCAGAAGCGATGTCATTCTGCTGCCCTCGCGGATCAGGGAAATGCGCGACTACTATGCCAACGGCGCCGATCCGCGCGACCCGCGGCTGTCGCCCCTGTATGCCGATTTCCCCGGATGCCCGCCGGTTCTTCTCCAGGTTTCCGAGGCCGAGATACTTGCGGACGACGCGTTTCGCATGGCCCGCGCCCTGGAAAACGGTGGCGTGCGCGTTCGTCTGGAAACCTGGGCCAATTCTCCGCATGTCTGGCAGATATTTGATGGCTGGATCCCGGAAGCTCGCGAGGCATTGCAGAATTCGGGCCGGTTCATCAGGCGGGCACTTGGGCTTCCGCGTTTGCCATCCGGAAACTGACAGCTTCGGCAATGTGCACCCTGGTAACGGTTCCCGAGCCGGCCAGATCGGCGATCGTGCGCGCGACGCGCAATACGCGGTGATAGCCGCGCGCGGACAGGCCAAACCTTTCGGCCACGGCCGTCAACAGCGCAAGCCCATCTGCATCCGGCCGGGCAACATGCTCGAGAATGCTGCCCTCGGCATCCGAATTGACACGAATTTCGGGCGTGTCCCGGTAGCGTTCTGTCTGGATGTCCCGGGCCGCGCGAACCCGTTCGGCGATTTGGGCCGACGTGTCGCTCGACGCCGGCATGTCAAGTTCACCGAAGGCCACCGGCCCGATATCCAGACGCAGGTCGAACCGGTCGAGCAGTGGCCCGGATATCCGCCCAAGATAGTCTTCCCCACATTGCGGAGCCCGAGCGCAGGCCCGAGATGGGTCCGCAAGATGGCCGCATTTGCACGGGTTGGCCGCGGCAACCAGCATGAACCGGCAGGGGTAGCGCACATGTGCGTTGGCGCGACTCACGACGATCCGGCCGGTTTCGATCGGCTGGCGCAGCGTTTCCAGCACGGCGCGCGGAAATTCGGGAAACTCATCCATGAACAGGACACCGTTATGGGCCAATGAAACCTCGCCCGGCCTGGCGCCTTTGCCCCCGCCCACGATGGCGGCCATTGACGCCGTGTGGTGCGGCTCACGAAACGGGCGTTCGCGGGAAATCCCCCCCTCGTCGAGCAATCCCGACAGCGAGTGGATCATTGACGTTTCCAGCGCCTCGGCTGCCGACAGTTGCGGCAAGATGCCCGGCAGCCGCGCGGCAAGCATCGATTTGCCGGAACCGGGGGGGCCGACCAGAAGCGTGTGATGGCGCCCGGCTGCCGCGATTTCGAGGGCGCGTTTTGCGCGCTCCTGGCCTATGACATCCCGAAAATCCCGGATGCCGGCAGCCTTGCAGACTTCACCTGGCTCTGACGGGGCGATCGGCGTCTGGCCGCTGAAATGCTGAACCGCAGCCAGGAGAGAGGTGGGAGCAATGACTTGTGTCGCCCCGACCCAGGCGGCTTCGGCGCCGCAGGGCGCTGGACAAAGCAAGGCACGGTCTTCTTCGGCAGCCGCCATTGCGGCGGGAAGGGCGCCAGTGACCGCAACAAGCGTTCCGTCCAGCGAAAGTTCACCAAGGGCAATGAAATTTTCAACGTCTTCACGCGGCACGATATCCAGGGCGGCCAGCAAGGCCATGGCGATCGGAAGATCAAAATGCGAGCCGATCTTGGGCAGGTTCGCCGGCGACAGGTTGACGGTGATGCGCTTTGACGGCAGGGCGATGGCCATGGCCGACAGGGCCGAGCGCACCCGCTCGCGGGCCTCGGTCACGGCCTTGTCCGGCAATCCGACAATCGAAAACGCCGGCAGCCCGGGCGATACGGCGCACTGCACTTCGACAATGCGCGCCGTGATCCCCTCGAATGCCACGGTATAGGCCCGCGTAACCATGCCGGTTCTCCTTGCCAGACCGGTTAATGGTTAAGGCGGGAATTGTTTAAAATTGGTAAATTCTCGCCGGCAGCCCGAGGTGTCAGTCCGGCGCGGGCCAGGCGGTGGTTGGCAGATCCAGGGCATAGGGAACCGGGTCGTATGATTTCTGCAGGCCGGCTGCGCGCCACGACCGGAAGGCCGGGTCTGCGAGGTGCTGGTCGACATAGCCCTGCGCAGCGGCATCGACCGGCAGAGCATAGCCGGCAATGCGCGCAGCGACCGGGGCAAAGAATACATCGGCCAGAGAGTAGGCGCCGAACAGCCATGGCCCGTCCTGGCCGTGGCGTTGGCGGGCCAGTGACCAAAGCTCTTGCAGGCGTTGCAGATCGGCGCCGAGGTCATGCGAAACCTCGAACCCGACAAACTGGTGCAACAGTTGCATCGGGCATTCGTTGCGCAGCGCGCCGAACCCCGAGTGCATCTCGGCCACCATCCATCGCGCGAGCGCCCGCGCCGAGGGCGCGGCCGGCCACAACCCGGCATCGGGATGGCGCTCTGCCAGGGTCTCGGCCATTGCCAGCGTGTCCCCGACCGCATCGCCGTCCGGGGTCCGCATCACGGGCACCAGGCGTGCGGGTGCGAGCTCGGCGAGGTCTTCGGCCATGGTGCCGTCATAGAGGCCAACCATGCGCGTGCGAAACGGGATGTCGAATTTCTCGAACATCAGCCATCCGCGCAGCGACCAGCTTGAAAACGTCTGATCGCCGATGAAAAGGTCATAGGGCATGTGCCAAGCAAAGCGCCCTGCCGGGCCAAAGTAAAATCGTGATCTGTGAAAACGGCATCACCGGCCTTGATGGGACAGTTTGCCCGTTTGAAGGGATGCCGGCACTTGCGCTATGCAGGGGGCGGCTTTTTTATGGCGGGCGGATACTCGGATGCGGTTGCATGTGCGCAATTTCTTTTTGGCAGGTCTTGTGCAGCTTCTAGCGGCCGGGGTCGCCGCGGCCCAGGACAATTCCTGGATCGATATCCCGATCTACGGGAACTGGTGCGGACCGAACCACCCCGAGAACATGTCGCGCGCCGCGCCGCCGGTTGACGCGCTGGATGCGGCCTGCATGCGGCACGACCAATGCACGGCCGCGCGCGGGCGGTTTGATTGCGGCTGTGATATCGGCCTGTTGCAAGAACTTCGGGCCACGCATTGGCCCAACCCGGTCATCGGGCGAAACGCGCGGGCGATCTACGATGCCATTGCGATGGTGCCCTGCACGTCTCCTGACGGCATGGCGGTGAAACAGTCGATGTTCACCGCAGACCTGATGCGCGACGTGATGACCGGGCAGGGCACGCCGATGGACGTGCTCGACCGTTGGCGACGGCTGGCGCCGGTGCCATGAGGGCTGTCAGGGCTGAAGGTTTGCGCTGACAAGCTGCCAGTTGCTGCCCTCCTGGCGCAGGCAGGTTACCGACAGCGGCTCGATCGGGTGCGCCATGGCCGCGCTGGCAGAACCAAGCGCGCGTTCAAGCTGGGTCATGATCACCCCGATATGGGCGACGGCGATGATATCGCGCGTGCGCAGCTGCGCGCTGGTAGCATCGACAAAGGCGCCGACGCGCTCTGCCAGTTCATTCCAGCTTTCGCCGTTCGGGGGGCGCACATCGCCGGGGGTTTCCCAGAATTGCCGGCTGAGCTGCGGGTCGCGCCGGTTGACCTCATCAAAGGTCAGCCCGTCCCAGTCTCCGAAGTTGAATTCACGCAGCGCCGGGGCATCGGGCAGGCGCAAGCCAGAGCCGGCAATGGCATCGGCGGTCCGGGCTGCGCGCTGAAGGTCGGAGGCAACCAGCGTGGCCCCGTGCGGCAGGTGGGCCCGCAGCCGCGCAACGCGCGCGGTGTCGGACAGGTCGGCCGGCACGTCTCGCCAGCCGGTGAAGGCCCTTTCATGGGTCGGGCCGTGGCGCACCCACCACCAGGTTGTCATGGTCCTGTCTCGGGCAACCGCCCTTTCAGGACAGCGGCAAGCCCGGCGGTCACGAAAACCACCAGCCCGGCGGCCTCGGCCAGCCGGATATTGAGCCGGCCCTGTTCTTCGCGAAACCGGCGCGACAGGGCGTCTGCGGGGACGATGCCTTGCCCCACTTCGTTCGAGACGATGACCACGGTTGCGGGGCTGTCGTGCAGCGCCGCAATCAGGCGATTGCTTTCGCCTGCCAGCGCGCTGCCCGCCAGCAGGTGATTGCTGAGCCAGAGTGTTGCGCAGTCAAGAAGAACGATGTCACCGGCGGAAACGCGCGTCAGAGCCGCGGCCACGTCAAGCGGTTCTTCGATCGTGCGCCAACCGTCGTCTCGTCGTTGCCGGTGGCGCGAGATTTTCAGCTGCATTTCCTCATCGAGCGGTTGCGCCGACGCAAGGTAGACCCGTGGCCTGCCGGCGCCGATCACGAAGGCCTCGGCCCAGGCCGACTTGCCGGAGGCGGCGCCGCCAAGGACAAGGGTCAGTTTCGGATACATTGCGTGCTTTGCCTGCCAATTGTTCGTCTGCCTCCTGCGTATCGTCAGGCGCGCCGCTTGAAAAGGTTAAGCGGTTGAGTTTCCGCAATCTGCCGCCTAGGGTTTTCGCAAGGTCCACGAAAGGCAGCCCATGCTTTCAGGCAAACGCATCACATTGATCATTGGCGGCGGGATCGCGGCGTTCAAATCGCTCGACCTGATCCGGCGGCTGCGCGAGCGTGGGGCCAACGTGACGCCGGTCTTGACGCGGGCGGCGGAAGAATTCGTGACACCGCTGAGTGCCTCGGCGCTGGCCGCCGAGAAAGTCTATCGCGATCTGTTCGATCTGAATGACGAACACGAGATGGGACATATCGAACTGTCGCGCGCCTCTGACCTGATCGTGGTGGCGCCGGCCACAGCCGACCTGATGGCAAGGATGGCGGCGGGCCTGGCCAACGATCTGGCCTCGACATTGCTGCTGGCAACCGACAAGCGGGTTCTGGTGGCCCCGGCGATGAACCTGCGGATGTGGGAGCACCCCGCGACGCAGAGGACTATCGAAACGCTGAAAAGCGACGGGGTGTTGTTTGTCGGGCCGAACGATGGCGACATGGCCTGTGGCGAGTATGGCCCCGGGCGGATGGCCGAGCCGTTGGAGATCGTGGCTGCCGTGTCGGCCGCGATTGCGGACGGACCGTTGCGCGGCAAGCATGTGCTGGTCACATCCGGCCCGACGCACGAGCCGATTGATCCGGTGCGCTATATCGCCAACCGGTCATCCGGCGCGCAGGGAACGGCGATTGCGCGCGCGCTGGCCGCACTTGGGGCTCAGGTGACATTCGTGACCGGCCCGGCCGATGTCGAGCCGCCGGCAGGAGTTGCGGTTGTGCCGGTGGAGACGGCGCAGGAAATGCTGGGCGCGGTGCAGGCCGCCCTGCCTGCAGATGCGGCGATATTCGCGGCGGCGGTTGCGGATTGGCGCGTAGTGAGCGCGTCCGACAGCAAGATCAAGAAGGGCGCCAGGGGTGGGTTGCCCAGCATCGAGCTTGCCGAGAACCCGGATATCCTGGCGACGGTTGCGGCGATGAAGAACGGGCGGCCCGGGCTGGTCATCGGGTTTGCCGCGGAAACCGATGACGTGCTGGAAAACGCGCGCGCCAAGTTGCAACGCAAGGGGTGCGACTGGATCGTGGCCAATGACGTGTCGCCCGAGACCGGGATCATGGGCGGCGGCGAGAATGCCGTGACGCTGATCACGGATGACGGCGCCGAAGACTGGCCGCGCATGGGCAAGGATCGGGTGGCCATGCGTTTGGCCGAGCGGGTTGCGCGGGCTCTGAACGGCGATGAAGGATGATCGGGCGGATGCCTCCGGCGGGGATACTTGGAAAAAGAAGAAGGTGACGGCAGGATGAAACCGGTAGTCAGGCTGATGTGGGACCATTGGGCAGATGAGACTCTGCCGTTGCCTTGTTATGAAACCGGCGGGGCGGCAGGGGCCGATCTGCGGGTGAATTTCCCGCCCGAGGTGCGCGACGAAGGGTATGAGCTGCCGCCGATGGAGCGCTGCATTTTTCCGACCGGTTTCCGCATGGAAATTCCCGAGGGGTTCGAAGCACAGATCCGGCCGCGCTCGGGGCTGAGTTTCAAGCATGGCATCACGCTGGTCAACGCGCCCGGCACGATCGACAGCGACTATCGCGGCCCGGTCGGGGTGCTGCTGGTCAATCTTGGCGCCGAGCCTTACCGCATTCGCCACGGTGACCGGATTGCCCAGATGGTGGTGGCGCCGGTGGTGCAGGCCGGGTTCGAACTGGTGGGCTCGGTCAGTGAAACCGACCGTGGGTCTGGCGGCTTCGGGTCGACCGGCGACAGCTGATGCTCTGGATTGCCGTTACAGCGGCGGCCCTGTGGGGGCTGGGCGCGGTTTTGGGTTTGCCTGTCCGGTTGCGGCTGCTCATGCTCTCCCTGCTTTACCTGGGCGTGTTGCTGGCGTTGTTGCTGCTGCCTGAAGTCCATGGCTTGCGGGGCGCGATCGGTGTCAGGGCGGGCGGCTGGTTGTGGCTGGGCGGCATATTTGCAACTGTCTGGGCCTATGCAAGGTGGGTTTCGACCATGAAAGAGCGGGCACAACCGGCGCCGGGCGACAGCCCGGGGCAGGAGCGGCAGCGGGAGCTGGAACGAAATGCGCGCCACATCGTGCTGCGCGAAATTGGCGGGCCGGGGCAGAAGCGGCTGAAACAGGCCAGGGTGCTGGTGATCGGCGCCGGCGGTCTTGGGGCGCCCTTGCTGCAATACCTGGCTGCGGCCGGCGTGGGCACCATCGGCGTGATTGACGACGATGTGGTCGAGAATTCCAACCTTCAGCGCCAGGTGATCCACAAGGATGCGGCCATTGGCATGCCTAAGGTGTTTTCGGCACAACGCGAAATGGAGGCGCAAAACCCGTTTGTCACCGTGCGCCCCTACAACCGGCGGCTGGACGATGCCATCGCGCGCGAGCTGTTTGCCGAATATGACCTGATCCTTGACGGCACCGACAATTTCGAGACGCGCTACCTTGTGAACCGGACCTGCGTGGCGCTTGAAAAGCCGCTGATCGCCGCTGCGCTCAGCCAGTGGGAAGGGCAGATCAGCACCTATGATCCGGCCCGCGGGGCGCCTTGTTACCAATGTATCTTCCCCGCGGCCCCGGCGCCGGGGCTTGCGCCAAGCTGCGCCGAAGCGGGTGTGCTTGGCCCGCTGCCCGGTGTCGTCGGCGCGATGATGGCGGTCGAGGCTGCCAAGGAGATCACCGGTGCCGGCGAGGGGCTGCGCGGGCGGATGGTGATCTACGACGCGCTTTATGGCGAAAATCGCGTGATGAAGCTCAAACCGCGCCCGGATTGCCCGATCTGTTCTTAATCCCTTGTATTTTCGCAAGCTTCCGGCCTAGTTTCGCAAGGATTGAAACATGAGTCCTTCAGGGGGGAACCATCAATGAAACTGTTTGCCACCGTCGCCCTGGCCGCCACCGCGGCCTTTGCCACCATCGCCAGCGCTGCTGCTGATCTGCCCGATCTGGGCGGGCGCGAGATTGTCGTTGTCACCGAGAACGCCTATCCGCCGCTGCAGTTCGTCGACCCGAAAACCGGTGAGGCCATCGGCTGGGAATATGACGCGATGGCCGAGATCGCCAAGCGGCTGAATGCGAAAGTGGCCTATGAAAACATCAGCTGGGACGCGATGATCCCGGCAGTGTCGGAAGGCCAGTTCGACATGGGCATGACCGGTATCACCATTCGCGACGATCGCAAGGAAAAGGTCGATTTTTCCGACCCTTACATGCGCAGCGAAATGGTCATGCTGGTGCGCGGTGACGAAAGCCGGTTCACCGACGCCAAGGGATTTGCGGCCGATCCCGACCTGTTGATGGCGGCCCAGCCGGGCACCACGCCGTTTTACGTGGGCGTCTATGAAGTTCTGGACGGCGACGAAGCCAACCCGCGCATCAAGCTGATGGAAACCTTCGGCGCGACCGTGCAGGCGCTGCGCAGCGGCGACGTTGACATGGTGCTGACCGATGGCACGGCCGGCAACGGCTATGTGGCGGCCTCGGACGGTGGCTTGAAGATCATCGGAGAGCCGCTGGGAACCGAAGACTTCGGGTTCATTTTCCCGAAAGGCTCGGACCTTGTGGGGCCAATCAACGCCGCGATCCAGTCGATGAAGGATGATGGCACAATCGATGCGCTGAACAAGAAATGGTTCCTTGATTTCAAGATCGGCGGCTAGGCTGCCCGAAGGGCCCCGCGCAGAAATGCCGGGGCCCTTTTTCAACCAGAGTGGCGCGCCCGCATGACCCCGACCTCTCAGCAGGACAAGGATTTTCCGTGGTGGCTGGTGATTGCCGCCGCGATTGCGGCCTACCTGATGTATCGCGTGGTGGCGGACGACCTCTATGCGCAGGTCTTGCGCACCCTTTCCAAGGGGATCTTCGTCACGATCTTTGTGACGCTTGTCGCCTTTGCGATGGCAACGGCACTGGGCCTGCTGCTGGCGGTCGCCTCGATGTCGCGGTTTCTGCTGCTGCGCCAGCTTGCGCGGTTTTATATCGAGATCATCCGTGGCATCCCGATGATGGTCTTGCTGCTCTATGTCGCCTTCGTGCTGGCGCCGGCGATGGTGGCGGCATGGAACTGGGCCGTCACCTCATTCGGTCTTGAGCCGATCCGCACCCGCGACTTTTCCCTCATGTGGCGCGCCATCATTGCTCTGACCATCGGCTATTCCGCCTTCATCGCCGAAGTCTTCCGCGCCGGGCTCCAATCCATCGAGACCGGCCAGATCGAGGCCGCCAAGGCGCTGGGTCTCAGCGGCTGGCACCGGTTTCGCCACATCGTCTTTCCGCAGGCGATCCGCACCATCATGCCCCCCCTGGGCAACGACTTCATCGCGATGATCAAGGACAGTTCGCTGGTTTCGGTGCTCGGCGTCTATGACATCACCCAGGCCGGCAAGATCACCGCGGCCGGCAATTTCCGCTACTTCGAAACCTACAACGTGGTGGCGCTGATCTATCTGATCATGACGGTCACCCTGTCGCTCCTGTTGCGCCGGCTGGAACAGCGGATGCGGCGCAACGACCATTTCTAGGGGGGCGGGGTCTCAACGCCGCTCGGGCCTGCCGGCCAACCGTTGCAGCCGGCGCTCCACTTCGCGCCGCTCCCAGTCCTTGCCCAGAAAGGGGTATTTGTCAAACACATCCAAGGCGTGAAACACCAGCCCGATCCCCCAGCCGCCTGCGGCCCAGAGGAACCACAGGTAGCCCGGGCTGATGATGAGGTTGATGAGCGCCAGAAAACCGATCACCACACCGTAAGAGACCAGATGGGTGTAGAAATCCCGCTCGCGCCGCACCTGCCGGCGCACCCGCCGTTCCTCGGGGGGCAACCCGGCCAGGTTATGTTCCTCGCCCTCCTCCTCGTCATACCAGTCGTCATAGCGTTTCAGATAGTGCACATAGCGCAGCGCCGCGCGCTCCTCCTCGCTCAACCCTTCGGGCGTCTTGTCCGGTTCCTTGCGGGGCGGTTCGCTCTGTTCCACCGGTTTGTCATGGTCGGTCATCGTGCGGTCCTTCCTCAGATCGGGAATTGTCGTTTCAAAAACCGCCGCAAGGCATTTCAGGGTTTCCAGGCTGGCGCGCCCGCCGCTTTCGATCCGCTGGATGGTGCGCACCGAAACCCCCGACATCTGCGCCAATTGTTCCTGCGACCAACCCCGGTTTTCGCGAAGGGTGCGTATGATCATTTCATCCTCGAAATACTTGCGTTACGGTGGCCGCAGTCTTGACCGGTGGCGCCATCATGCCCACGTCATCGGCCTGTCACAACCCTGACACCGACCCGCCAAAGGACCAGATTCATGGAAAATCCACTGCTTGCCGACTGGACAGGCCCGTTTCAACTGCCCCCGTTCGACAAGATCACCGATGAGCATTTCGCCCCCGCTTTCGACAGCGCGCTGGAACGCGCGCGCGCGGGCGTCGCGCGCATTGCCGACAACCCGGAGCCGGCCACCTTTGCCAACACCATCGAGGCGCTGGAACTGGCCGACGCCGATCTCGACCGGGTGCTCGGCGTGTTCTTCAACCTGGCGGGCTCGGACAGCAACGAGCGGCGGCAGGAACTCCAGCGGGAATTCTCGCCCAGGCTGGCGGCCTATTCATCGGAGATCACGATGAATGAGGGGCTGTTCCAGCGGATCGAAACCCTTTGGCAAAACCGCGAAGACCTTGGGCTGAACGACGAACAGTCTCGCGTCCTGTATCTCACCCGCCGGTCCTTCGTGCGCGCCGGCGCCTTGCTGAAAGGCGCGCATCGCGAGCGGCTGAAGGAGATCATGGAGAGGCTTTCGGTGCTGTCGACGCGGTTCGTGCAGAACCTTCTGGCCGACGAATCCTCGTGGTTCATGGAACTGGCCGAGGACGACCTGGAGGGTCTGCCCGATTTCGTGGTGGCCGCGGCCCGCGCGGCCGGCGAAGAGAAAAAGGCGGGCGGGCCGGTGATCACCCTGTCGCGTTCGCTGATTGTGCCGTTCCTGCAGTTTTCCCCGCGCCGCGACCTGCGCGAAAGGGCTTTCGCCGCCTGGGTGGCGCGCGGGGCCAATGGCGGTGAAACGGACAACCGGGAAATCGCCGCCGAAGTGCTGAAACTGCGCCAGGAACGCGCGCAACTGCTGGGCTACGACGATTTTGCCGCCTTCAAGCTGGAAACCGAAATGGCCGGGACGCCGGATGCCGTGCGCAAGCTGCTGATGCAGGTCTGGCAGCCGGCCAGGGCGGCGGCCGAAGCAGATGCCGAAGTGCTGGAAGCGATGATGCACGAAGACGGCACCAATGCCGACCTGGCCCCCTGGGACTGGCGGTATTATTCCGAGCGCCGCCGCAAGGCCGAACACGACCTGGATGAAGCGGAACTGAAACCTTATTTTCAGCTCGACCGGATGATCGAAGCGGTGTTTGACACCGCGAACCGGCTTTTCGGGCTTGAGTTCACGCCGCTTGACGTACCGCTCTATCATCCGGATGCGCGCGCCTGGGAGGTGACGCGCGACGGCCGGCACATGGCAGTTTTCATCGGGGATTATTTCGCCCGTGGCTCCAAGCGCTCGGGCGCATGGTGTTCGGCGATGCGCAGCCAGCAGAAACTGGCCGGCGACATCCGCCCGATCGTGGTGAACGTGTGCAATTTCGCGAAACCGGCCGAAGGCGAGCCTGCGCTGCTGTCCTTCGACGATGCGCGCACGCTGTTTCACGAGTTTGGCCACGCGCTGCACCAGATGCTGTCGGATGTCACCTACCCGTCGATTTCCGGCACCTCGGTTGCGCGCGATTTCGTCGAACTGCCCAGCCAGCTTTTCGAGCACTGGCTGGAACAGCCCGAGGTGCTGCAACGCTTTGCCACGCACGCCCAGACCGGGCAGCCGATGCCGGCGCAGTTGCTCAGGCGGCTGCTGGCCGCGCGCACCTATGACATGGGCTTTGCCACGGTCGAATTCATTGCGTCGGCGGCGGTCGATCTGGCCTTTCACGAAGGCGAGGCACCGGCAGACCCGATGGAACGCCAGGCGCAGGTGCTCGACGATCTCGGCATGCCGCCGGCAATCGCGATGCGCCACGCCACGCCGAATTTCGCCCATGTCTTTGCCGGCGACGGATACTCCAGCGGCTACTACAGCTACATGTGGTCCGAGGTGATGGATGCCGATGCGTTCGAAGCGTTCGAGGAGGCGGGCGATGCGTTTGACCCGGCCCTGGCGAAAAAGCTGGAACGGCACATCCTGTCGGCCGGCGGGTCACGCGATGCGGCAGAGCTGTATGCGGCGTTTCGTGGCCGTCTGCCCGGGGTGGAGGCGCTGCTGCGCGGGCGCGGATTTGCCTGAAACTTGCGGGCAGGAAAGGCAAGGCGCCCGCGGCTGCAAAGCGCGCGGGCGCCTGTCGGCATGCGCCAGGCACCACTCATCCCGCCGCGTTGCGCGGGTGAACTGGCGAGCCGGTTTTACCTAGGGTCAGGACCCATTCATCCTGCGCCACTGGTTTGACAGATTTTT
>JALSJL010000354.1 GCA_026989405.1 Marinosulfonomonas sp.
TGGTCAGGGTCTCATAGCCACCGCGATAGGCGGCTTTCAGTTCGTCATATTCGCGCATGAAGCGCACAAGGGTCTTCGTTGCCTGCCAGCAGATGGAAAGGAACCTTCGTTTTGACTGGGTCACGGTATAGCTTTGGTCGCGCGCGCTGTTCAGATAGGTGATCTGCGTCGCGCCGAAGGCCGGGAACAGGGCCGCGCGGTCCGCGATGCCCAGAACGATCCGGTCCCAGAACCGGCCCGACAGCGGCACCAGATGGCCGTTCAGGGTGTAACGCCCCAGGCGGCTGCGTCTCGCGGGCGGGCGCAGGGTGTATTTGCGGCGCTCTTCGATCTTGTCCGGGCCGATGTCCCGCCAGACCTCGCTGTTCATCATCGCCCTGATCGTGGCCCGGCGTTCGGCCATGTCGATATTGTCGTCAAAGAATGCGGGGCCGCGCATCACGTCCTGCCAGGCCAGAATCTGGGCCTGGGCGGATTCATAGTGGAACCGCAGCAGGGACCGCATGATGAAGCGCAGCGAGATCTTGGCGGTGCCAAGGGCGCTGCGTTCGAGCTTGTCAAAAACAAAGTGATGAATCAGGTGGTTGCGCAGGTCCAGATACAATGTCTGCGCGCTTTCCTTTTCGGTGAAATCATCCTGGAACGACACCACACCGTTCAGGGTGGTGATCCGGAAGTCATTGGCCAGCGAGAAACTGATGTCATCGCCGCGCACGAAGAACGGGAACGGGTGGTGTTCGACCTGATCGATGGCAAAGGCAAAGAACCACCAGCCGCCATACAGCGTCGCCGGCCTGAGGCGTGCGGATTCGAACTCCATCGCCATGACCGCTTCGTGGTTGCGCAGATCGACGCCGCAGAACATCGGATGGCACGAGCCGTCGAAATAGGCGCCGTTTTCCCACATTGTCCATTTGTGGGTATTGGTGATCATCGCCCCCGCCACCGCCGCGCGGCGATCTTTGGCCAGGGCCAGGAACACATAGGTGCGGGCAATGTTTTCCATGTGGAACGAGGCATCGTCATCCATGAACAGACAATGGCTGAACCCGGATTTTTCGGCCTCGAGCAGACCCCGGGCAAAGCCGCCGGCGCCGCCGTAATTGTGGTTGGTCACCGAGGTGACCGAGGCACTTGCCTCGATATCGGCACTATGGCCGTTATCGACCACCTGCACATGCACCCGGTCGCCGAATTCGAATTCCGGCAGGAAGGCCCTGAACCGTTCGATGGTCTTGCGCACCTCCTTTTCGCGCCTGAAGGTGGTGATGCTGACCGCCAGGGTCGGCAGGGTCGGCAGGGTTTCCGGTTGGGTGCGGGTGGCAAAGCGCCCGCCGGTGATGGTGACGCCGTTATCCATCGCCTTGATCTCGACATAGATGACGCCGCGGGTGGCGCGTTCGGAAAAATGCGACAGATCGGCCAGATGCGGCTTCTTGGCCGACAGGGTCACCACCTCGCTGTGCAGCACCTCCCAGGACCGGTCGGGGATGGCGTGAAATACCCGGATTTCGACCCTGCCCCGGCCGCGGATCTCGGCAAGCAGTCCGGTCAGGGTGCAGGCCTTGTGCCATTTTTCGATGTTGAGCATGTTGAAATAGGTGTTGAACACCAGCCGCGCGCCCTGCCCGAGGCTGATCTTGCGCGTGCTCTGGGAAAATCCGAACTCTCCGAAGGCGCGGTAATACAGGTCATGCTCGGTGCAGATGGCAGGGTCGGGGAAAATAAAATTTTGCAGGGTAATCATGTGTAATGTCTCGGAACTGGAGCATAACCTGGAACATGTGCCGGAAACCTACCGGCATTTTGTGGGGTCGGGTGCTTTGTAATGCACCAACACCCCGGACAATACCACCCGCCGTGGCGGGGGGGTGGCGCGCCGGCAATGCATCGCCTCATTCCGTATCGCCGCGCCGCAATTCGCCGACATAGGCGCGCAGCGTGT
>JALSJL010000355.1 GCA_026989405.1 Marinosulfonomonas sp.
TGCGGGTGGGCGCGCGCGCCAGGGAACACCGAGAACCCCGGCCCGATCCGTTTGGCCGTTTGCCGGCCTCACGGCTCGTCAGGAGCACCCGCCGGTTTTCAAGGGGTTGGCTTTCAGCCCCGGCCGGTCAATGCTGGCGGGCGTTGATTGCAAGAACGGATGAGGTCGGCGATGCGCCCCCTGAATGATTTTCCGCGCCAGGAGGCTGCGCTGGTGACGACGGTATTCACCGATATCGACGACACTCTGACCAGCGATGGGCTGTTGCCGTCCCATGCGTATTGCGCGCTGGAGAAACTGAACGCCGCCGGGATTGATGTTGTGCCCGTCACCGGGCGGCCGGCGGGTTGGTGCGACATGATCGCGCGGTTCTGGCCTGTGCGCGGCATTGTTGGCGAAAACGGTGCGTTCCATTTTTCCTATGACCGCTCTGCCCGGAAAATGCGACGCGTTTTCCATGTGCCCGAAAAACAGCGCGCGGCAGACAAGATGCGGCTGGACCGGATCAGGGCGCGCGTTCTCGGGGACGTTCCAGGGGCTGGCGTATCTGCGGACCAGGCCTATCGAGAATCCGACCTGGCCATTGATTTTTGCGAAGATGTCGAGCCTCTGGACGCGGCCGCGGTGGCCCGCATAAAGGAAATCTTCGAACAAGAGGGGGCGACGGCGAAAATTTCATCCATTCATGTCAATGGCTGGTTCGGTGACTATGACAAGCTGTCGATGAGCCGGCAATTTGCCCGGGACGTGCTGAACCTGGATATCGACGCGCAAAAGCACCGGATCGTTTTTTGCGGCGACAGCCCGAACGATGCGCCCATGTTTGGGTTCTTTCCGAATTCCTGCGGTGTTGCGAATGTGCTGGATTTTGAGGACACGCTGGATGCCCACCCGGCCTGGCTCGCGCCTTCACGGGGGGCAGAAGGCTTTGTCGAGATTGCCGAGCACCTGCTGGCGGCGCGGAACGCTTGAAGTCGGCGACCCGCCGGCGCAGGCTGCAACAGCCCGATTGCCTGCCCGGCAAAGCGGCGCTGAAAGGAGATTTCATGACACCCCCAGGACGCCCCGACATTTCAAATGCCTTTCGAAACGCGCTGGAAACCGCTGACCGGCCCCTGTTGGGGATCTGGCTGATGCTGAACAGTTTCAACGCGACCGAAGGTATTTCCTGGGCCGGGTTCGACTGGGCAACGATTGACGGCGAACATGCGCCAATCGAGTTGCCCGACGTGGTCCACCATCTGCGCATTCTCGAGGGCTCGCCGACAGCACCCATCGTCCGGCTGGCCTGGAATGACCCGATACTTCTGAAGCGGCATCTGGATATCGGTGTTGGCAGTTTCATGTTGCCCTTCGTGCAAAGCGCGCAAGAGGCCCGCACTGCAGTTCAGGCCATGCACTATCCGCCGCGTGGCCTGCGCGGCATGGCCGGCATGCATCGGGCCGATCGGTTTGGGCATGTTCCCGACTACACGGAAACCGCATCGGAAAACCTGTTTCTGATCTGCCAGATCGAAACGGTTCACGCCATGGACAACCTTGAGGAAATTCTGGCCGTCGATGGTGTCGATTCGGTGTTTTTCGGGCCGTCGGACCTGTCGGCGAGTTTCGGGCGGCCCGGCGATGCGCAGGGTGAGATGGTGACCGAGCTGATCCTTCGGGCGCGCGATCGGGCCGCGGCCAGCGGCAAGTTTGTTGGCGCGCTTGCGGCCGATGATGAACAGGCGCGAAAATTCCTTTCGGCGGGGTTCGACTATGTCAATGTCGCCATCGACGCGGCGCTGCTGTTCAGGGCTGCCGATGCCCGGGCGGCGGACTACAGGCGGCTAGGCCATGCACTCATAAAAGTGTAGCGTGATCTGGAGATTGCTGATTCACTCTTCGCAAAGAGGAGAGCAGCATGGCCCAACGTCGCTACGAGTTGACCGACTTCGAGTGGTCG
>JALSJL010000356.1 GCA_026989405.1 Marinosulfonomonas sp.
CGACCCCTTCGAGCACCGCTACCGCTACCCCTTCACCAACTGCACCAACTGCGGGCCGCGGTTTTCCATCGTCACCGCCGCCCCCTGGGACCGGGCCAGCACCACCATGGCGCCGTTCGATCTGTGCGAGATCTGCGCGGCGGAATACACCGACCCCGAAGACCGCCGCTTCCACGCCCAGCCGGTGGCCTGCGGGCGCTGCGGGCCGAAGATCTGGATCGAGAAGCTGGGCCGCGGCGCGGTCGATCTGGAAGCGTTTTCGATGCTCGACGAGGTGGATGCCACCGGCGGCATGATCCTGAACGGCCATATCGTGGCGATCCGCGGGCTGGGGGGCGTGCACCTGGCCTGCGATGCCACCAATGCAGAGGCGGTGGCCGAACTGCGCCGGCGCAAGCGCCGCGCCGGCAAGGCATTCGCGCTGATGGCCCGCGACCTGGAGGTGGTGCGCAGGTTCTGCGAGGTGTCCGAGGCCGAAGCCGAGGCGCTGCGCAGCCCCGAGGCGCCGATCGTGCTGCTGAAGGCGAAACCGGGCGCCCTGCCCGAAGCAATCGCGCCGGGGCTGGACCGGCTGGGGGTGATGCTGCCCTACACCCCGTTCTATCACCTGATCCTTCGGCGCATCGGACGGCCCGTGGTGATGACCAGCGGCAACCCCTCGGGCCAGCCACAGTGCATCGGCAACCAGGAAACCCGCGAACGCCTGGCCGAGATTGCCGATTTCGCCTGCCTGCACGACCGCGAGATCGCCAACCGCATCGACGACAGCGTGGTGCGGGTGGACCTGGGGCGCGCGCGGCTGTTGCGCCGGGCGCGCGGCTATGCCCCGCAGGCGCTGGCCCTGCCCGAAGGCTTTTCAAAGGACATTCAGCTGCTGGCGCTGGGGGCCGAGCAGAAGAACACCTTTTGCCTGGTCAAGGACGGCGGCGCGATCGTCTCTCAGCACATGGGCGACCTGGAAGACGCCGCCACCCATGCGGACGTGGCCCATAACCTCGCGCTTTACGCCCGCCTGTTCGATCACGCGCCAAGCGTCATCGCCGTGGACCAACATCCGCAATACCTGTCGACCCAGCGCGGCCATGAAATGGCCGGCACGCGCCCGGTGATCGAGGTGCAGCATCATCACGCCCATATCGCCGCCTGCCTGGCCGAAAACACCCGGCCGCTGACCGCTGCCCCGGTGCTGGGCATCGCGCTGGATGGCACCGGGCTGGGGGATGACGGTTCCATCTGGGGCGGCGAGTTTCTGATCTGCGATTATCATGGCTACCGGCGGGCGGGTTGTTTCAAGCCGGTGGCGCTGCCCGGCGGCGCGGCGGCGGTGAAAGCGCCATGGCGCAATGCCTATGCCCACCTGATGGCGGAAATGGGCTGGGGCGAGATTTCGGTGAACCATGCCGAGCTGCCGCTTTTTACCCGGCTGCAGGCGCTGCCGCGCGCAACCCTGGACGCGATGATCCGCTCGGGCACCAACACGCCGCTGGCCTCATCCGCGGGGCGGCTGTTCGATGCGGCGGCAGCGATTGCCGGCATCGCCTGGGAAGAACAGAACCACGAGGGCGAGGCGGCACAGCTGTTCGAGGCGGCGATCGATGCAAAGGCGATGGAAGAGCCCGATGACCTGGCCTATCCCTTTACCATTCCGCTGCTGGACGGCAGCGGCCTGCCCTATATCGAACCACTCGCCGTCTGGCGCGCCATGCTCGGGGATCTGCACCTGAACACGCCCGTCGGCGTGATCGCCGCGCGCTTCCACCGCGGGTTGGCCCGCGCGATTGTCGCCATGGCCCGGCGCATCACGAAAGACAGCGAAATCGACACCGTCGCCCTGTCGGGGGGCTGTTTTCAGAATGCCACCCTGTTCGAACTGGTGCACCGGGGACTGGAAGCGGCCGGGCTGAAGGTTCTCAGCCACGCCGCCTACCCGGCAAATGACGG
>JALSJL010000357.1 GCA_026989405.1 Marinosulfonomonas sp.
CCGGCCCAGAAGATATTCGGTGTTCGGGCCGCCAAGCACGAGCTTCTGATGCGCCGCCAGCGTCAGGTCGCGCGACAGCCCGAAGTAGGGCGCCCGCAAGCTCAGGGGCATGGTGCCGCCGCAGGCGGGCAAGGTCTGCGAGACAAGCCAGCGGACCGGCTGCACGCCGTGATCGCGCGTGATCACCTTGTCGCCCAGCCGCAGGGTTTCAACCGGGCGAAACCCTTCGGTGGTTTCGATCGGGGTCGAACTTGCGATTGTTCCGGACGGGCCGACCGGTTCCGCCGTATCGGCAAGTGCGATGGCAGACACCCGAGGGTTGATCGCCACGCCCGGGCCGACCGATATGATCTGGTGGGCGTCACGCATCGGCATCGGGATCGGGTCGGAAAATGCGACCTGGCGGATCAGCCCTTCGGAATTGTCTTCCACGCTCAGCAGGCCCCGCCGTTCGGGCGCTTCCCAGCGGTAGGTGACGCGCAGCGTTGACCGGTCCCTGGGGCGGATGCTGGACAGGCGGACATAAGATTCCATCTGCCCCTGACGAAACAGGACCGAAAGCGAAAAATCCGCGTTCAGAAAAACGGTAAACTGGCGTTGCCAGCCCTTATGGCATTCATGGTGAATGATCCGCGTCGGGGCCAGGCTATCTGGCGAGAGGCCAATTTCGAAAACAAGCGTTCCCCGCGCAAGCAGTGCGTCGCCTGAAAAGTCCCTGTCCGGCGCAAGCCGCACACCGCGCAGCGCACCGGTTTCCTGATGGCGCCCGGAAAGGCCAATCCAACTCATTTTCCACGTCCTGCCCAATTCAGCCTGTTGACAGGGGCCGCCCCTTCGCCGGTGATGCACGTGTTTCACCATCCGCTTTGGCGTGCCGCGGTTGTTGTCCGCGGTCTTCGACCTGTCTCAGGCATTTTTTCTTTGAAATACAATGCCCGATCATTGGCCCGCTTTGAATGGCGATGGCTGGACCGGGGCGCAAAGCGCCCGGTTTGATGCCATTTGGTCACATTGGACCATTGCAGCACTCACCCACAAGGGCTACCGAAAGGTATCAGAAAAGAGGCCTGTATGAGCGAGAATACCGATCCCGTTGCGCTGACCGCCGATCTGGTGCGCTGCGCGTCCGTGACACCCGAAGAAGGCGGTGCCCTGACCGTCTTGCAGGAATTCCTGGAGCAGGGAGGATTTGAATGCCGGCGGGTGGACCGGGGCGACGTGTCCAACCTTTTTGCCCGTTGGGGCCCCAGGGATGCCGCGAAAACCTTCGGCTTCAACGGGCATACGGATGTGGTGCCGGTGGGTGATTCGGCTGCCTGGAGCGTTGATCCGTTCGGTGCCGAGATCAGGGACGGGATGCTCTGGGGTCGCGGCGCGACCGACATGAAATCGGGCGTTGCTGCCTTCGCTGCGGCGGCCGTTTGTTTCGCGCGCGAAACGCCTCCGGACGGTGCGTTAATCCTGGCGATCACCGGCGATGAAGAGGGCGACGCGGTGGACGGAACCGTTGCCCTGCTTGACTGGATGAAGGCCAATGGCGAGCGGATGGACGCCTGCCTTGTCGGCGAGCCGACCTGCCCCGAGTTCATGGGCCAGATGATCAAGATCGGCCGGCGCGGCTCGATGACGGCGCATGTCGTGGCCCGTGGCGTGCAGGGCCATTCGGCCTATCCGCATCGCGCCAGGAACCCGGTGCACGCAATGGCCGCGCTGGCGGGCCGGCTGTCGGGCAAGGTGCTGGATGAAGGGACCGAGCACTTCGACCCCTCGACGCTGGCGATCACCACCATCGACACCGGCAACACCGCCTCGAACGTGATCCCGGCGGACTGCCGGATGACGGTGAACATCCGTTTCAACGATGCCCACAGCTCGGCGGGGCTGACCGACTGGCTGCGCGCCGAAGCCGACGAGGTGGCGCGCGCGACGGGGGTGCG
>JALSJL010000358.1 GCA_026989405.1 Marinosulfonomonas sp.
GCCGCCATCGTGGCGCGCATGGCCCAGGCCGTGGTTGCCGTTGAAGAAGACGAGACAATGGCCGGAGAGGCACAGGCCCTGCTGTCGGAAATCGGGGCCGACAATGTCATCCTGCACAACGGTCCTCTGGCCGAGGGGGCCGCCGAACACGGACCCTATGACGCGATCGTGGTTCAGGGCGGGGTCGGTGCCCTGCCTGCCGCGATCGAGCAACAGTTGAAAGATGGCGGGCGTATAGTATGTCTGTTCATGGAAGATACCCTTGGCTCCGTGCGTCTGGGTTACAAATCCGGCGATACCATCCACTGGCGGTTCGAATTCAACGCCGGCGCGCCGGTTCTGCCGGGGTTTGAGAAACAACCCGCTTTTGCCCTGTAAAGGGTGACGGGTGGAATTGCATGTTGTCAAATCCGCTTTGCCTGCCGGGCCAGAGCGGCAAGGTAAAGTGTCAGGGAGACAAAAGATGCGCAGGGCAGTGACAGCAGGAATCGGCAGGGCCGGGGTCTTGGCAATCGGTATCGCACTGGCCGGTTTCGTGCCGCACAAGCTGCGCGCCGATACCTTGGCGGATGCGCTGGTCAGCGCCTACAACAACAGCGGGCTTCTGGAACAGAACCGGGCGCTGTTGCGCGCGGCCGACGAAGACGTCGCCGTCGCCGTTGCAACCCTGCGCCCGGTGATCAGCTGGAGCGCGTCGATGTCGCGCAGCCTGTCGGAATCCGGCACCGGGGGGTTGGTCATAAATCGCGGGGCCACCAACCTGTTTGCCGGACTCACTGCGGAACTGCTGCTTTATGACGGCGGCGCCCGGCAACTGGGGGTCCAGGCGGCCAAGGAATCGGTTCTGGCAACCCGTCAGGCGCTGATCTCGATCGAACAGCGCATCCTGCTGCGCGCCGTTTCGGCCTATATGAACGTGATCCTGCAAACCGAAAATGTGTCCCTGCGGGAAAACAACGTGCGGGTTCTGGGTGAAGAACTGCGTGCCGCCCAGGACCGGTTCGAAGTCGGCGAAGTGACCCGGACCGACGTGGCCCTGGCTGAATCCCGGCTGGCCGGTGCACGCAGCAATCTGGCCGCCGCCCGCGGACTTCTGGTCAACGCCCAGGCGGAATACCTGACGGCGGTTGGCCGCAAGCCCGGAAATCTGGCACGGCAACCAAAGCTGCCACCGCGCGCGGATTCGATTGCGACGGCGCAGGCGCTGGCGGTGCGCAACCATCCCGACATTCTTGCCGCGCAGCGCCGGGTTGCGGTGGCCGAACTGCAGATCCAGAGGGCATCCAAATCATACGGCCCCAATGTATCCCTGCGCGGTGAATTCGGCCTGACCGAGGATATCGGTTCCTCCAATTACAATGAAAACGCGGCCGTTTCCCTGAACCTGCGGCAAACGATCTATCAGGGTGGCGCGCTGGCCGCGCAGGTCCGGCGTGCCATGGCCGCCCGGGATGCCGAGCGGTCGAACCTGCTGAACGTGCGATTGGACGTGGTGCAGGGCGTCAACAACGCCTTTGTCCGGCTCGAGGTGGCCCGCGCCAGTCTGATCGCAACCGCCGAACGGGTGCGCGCCGCCCAGGTCGCCTTTGACGGCATCCGCGAAGAGGCCACGCTGGGCGCCCGCACGACGCTGGATGTTCTGGCCGCCGAGCAGGAACTGCTGGACGCTCGAACGGCACAGATTTCGGCGCGTTCGGAACGGTCGATTGCCGCCTATGAACTGTTGTCGTCACAAGGGTTGCTGACGGCCGAGCGTCTGGGACTCGCGGTGCAGATCTACGACCCGACGATCTATTACAATCTGGCCAAGGATGCCCCCGCCAGCTACTCCCGGCAAAGCCGGGATCTGGACCGTGTCCTGAAAGCATTGGGCAAGCAGTGACATTTTTCACGGTCTGTTGTCTGCAAGGCTGACTCG
>JALSJL010000359.1 GCA_026989405.1 Marinosulfonomonas sp.
ACCCCGTGGTGCGGTGGGTGTATGAAAACACCGGAACGATCCGGTGGAGCCAGCTGGCCGAACACGACCCGCACGGCGTGTTTGCGCGCGCGCGCGCTTTTGGTCTGAACTTTGGCGTGGCCATCAGCTGCCCGTCGCACGGCTCGAACAATGAAAGATCGTATGGATCATTTGCAAGGGCGGACCGAGAGCTGTCGGATGACGAGATCGCGCAGCTCAGGGACCTGTTGCAGAGCCTGCATGATCGGGCGGTTCCGCCTCTGAGCCTTACGGAGGCCGAACTCGAGGCGCTGCGGTTCGTCAAGGACGGGTTGCGGCTGAAGGAGATCGCCTATCGGATCGGCGTTTCCGAAGGGGCCATCAAGCAACGGCTGTCGGGAGCGAAGAAAAAGCTGGGCGCGCGCACGAATTCTCATGCGGCGACGCTGGCACTGGAATACCGGCTGCTGTAGGGCCTTTTTTGCATGTTGCAGGGCTGATCCGGCCGGGATTGCCCGCCGGGATCGCCGAATTTCTGCACGTTTTGATTGTGACAGCGCCGCGAAATTTTCGGTGAGAGGCACAATTCATTTAACAAAAATTCATGTTCTGGCTTAAGTGGACTCGCCATAAAGGAGAGTGAACTATGAAGAACATTACTTTTGATCTGTCGAAGCTTCATCTGTTTGGTTCGGCTTACTACGACTATCTGGCGCTGCGAAAGCGCTTTTTCGTGGACACCCTGGGGTGGGACATCCCGCACAACGAGGTTGTCGAAATGGATCAGTATGACAACCCTTTGGCCCATTATTCTCTTGTTCTGCGGCAGGGCCGCGTGGTTGGCGGCGCACGGGCCATGCCGACCACATCCTGCTGGGGCGAACATACCTACATGCTGCACGATGCCGTGAGCGGGAAACTGGCGGACATCCCGCAGGACGTCATGGGCGAGCCCATTCGGTCGCGTGACGTCTGGGAATGCACGCGCCTCGTGATTTCGGATGAGGTCACCGGGCAAGCCGACCGCACGCAATGTCTTTCGCTCATTGTTGACGGGCTGGTCAACGTGGCCGCGGCAAAGGGTGGCCGGGAACTTCTTTCGCTGTCGCCCATTTCGCTCATGCGCGCGCTGCGCCAGTTGGGCTATGCCGCGACCCGTGTGGGTGAACCCTACCTCAATCCGGGCGACGGACGGCGCTATGCGGTCCTGAAAATGCCGGCCAGGGTTTCCATGCATCAGGAAAGGCGACCGAAACCGGCATTGGCTGCCAGCTAGGGCGCGCCGGCACCTGGCTTTCAGTCTTCGCGATGGTCTTCGTCGAGGGACTCGATCAGGCGGGTCTCGAGAAGCTGGCCGTTGCGATAGAGAATGGGGTAGGCGATCTCGCTGAAGTGGGCATTCAGATCCTTCAGGGCGCGAAGCGTTTCCAGGTGAAGGTCACTGCTTTCAAAGCTGACGGCCCCCCCTTGGCCCAGCCGCTTCAGATGGCGCTTGCGGCTTTTGCGTTCCTGCCGTGCGATCTCCGATTTCTCGGCCACCAGCAGGCGTGCGCTTTCCACGTCGTCCGACAACAGAACATTGGTTGCAAGCCGGATGTTGGACATGACGTTCTCGTGCAGGTGCTGCAGTTCGGCCCATCCGTCGGACGAAAACTTGATCCCCTTCCTGGCCTTGGATCGGGCCAGCGGCAAAAGGCGCTTGGCAATGATGTCCCCGGCGCTTTCAAGGCTGATCGCATATTCCGCCATCTCGCGTGCGGCCTTGCGTTGCTCTTTGGTCATCGGCGTATCCGAAAGCGCGGCAACGTAGTTGCGAATGCCGCTGAGCGCTGCGTTGACTTCGCTGTCCATCGCGCGCAGGGCCTCGATCCGTTCAAGATCGCCGCTTTCGTAAACCTCCATGATCGGCGCGGCCATGCGCTCGACC
>JALSJL010000360.1 GCA_026989405.1 Marinosulfonomonas sp.
CCCGGATCACCGGAAACCAGTCCTCGCGCAGCCGCTCTCCCGGCTTCATGCCATGACCCGGAAAGGGCGGAGAGGTCCGGCCCGGCCGCTCGACATAGTGCGCGTCACCGCCAACCCAGCGCAGTGAAAGCGCACGCCGCGCGCGGTCGGAAAAATTCCCGCGCGCCCCATGGACCATACGAAAGTCAAATAGCACCACGTCGCCGGGCTGCATCGGCCATTCGAGCACCTCGAAACCCTCCGGGTCGCGATCTGGGTCCGGCACTTCAATCCAATCATGCGCACCCTTGTAGAAATCGCTGTCATCGGACCATGTGACCGGACGCACCGGCTTGTCCCAGCGGTGGCTACCGGCAATGAAGCGCAGGCTTGCCTCTTCGACCGGATCCAGCGGCATCCAGAAGCTCACCGTCTGCTCGCCCTCGACAAAATAATACGGCCCATCCTGATGCCATGGTGTCGGCGTCGGTGTCCCTGGCGCCTTGAGCAGCACGTGATCATGAAAAAACTGCGGCCGTTGCGATTGCATGATTGTCGCGGCAATTTCGGCAGCTGGGCTTTCGCGTACAACGCGCTCGAACTCCGGCATGCGCTGCCAGTTGACATAATCGTCAAAGAACCGTCCCTCGCGCACGCCGTTTTCGTTGGCATATTCGCCGGGCTCGGCCAGGTTGCGCTCAAAGCCCGCACACATGACCTCAACCCAATCGGCCATGATCCCGGGCAGCATCACCACCCCATCGCGTCTGAAGGCGTCAATCTGATCGAGGGAGATCATCGTGCCCTCCATGTATCCAGGATATAGCGGCTGGTCATCAGGTCCAGATGCGCTCCACCGCCATTCTTGAACAAGGTTATCTCGTCCGGGCTCTGACGCGCGAAGCCTCCCGAGGCAATGTCATAGAAATCCGCCACCACGTCGTCCTTTGTCAGCACACCACGCGTGATCGGCTCGGCCAGTTCACCAATATGTTCGAGAACGGATTCTCGACTATCGACGAATATGCGCGCACGGCGCAAGGCCTCGTCATCGGCTTCGCGCATATCCGCCCGATACGCGCCGATCAGGTCGATATGTTGACCCGGCTGCAACCATTCTCCGCGAATGACAGGTGTGCGACTCATGGTTGCGCAAGTAACGATATCAGCCAGGCGCACCATGGTTTCAAGGTCGCTGGCAACCAGCGTATTGGGGTAGGCCGCAGCCAGTTCCTCGGCCTTTTCAGGGGTGCGGTTCCATATCATGAAGCGGGCTTCGGGAAAGGCACTGCCATACGCTTCACGCAAGGAGCGCGCCACGGTGCCTGCACCGACGATCAGGATGCAACGGCTTTCGGGGCGCGCCAACAGGCGTGCAGCCAGCAGGCTGTCGCCCGCCGTTTTCCATTTGGTCACCAGGTGAAAATCAAGGATCGCCTCAAGCATGCCATCGCTGTCGCCATACAGGTTGACCGCGCCGTTGATCGTTGCCAGCCCGCGCGCAAGGTTGCCGGGAAAGATCGTTGCCGTCTTGACCAGTTGACCAAGCCCGTCAATCCATGCTGCCCGCGATAGTAACGTGTCTTGACCACGATAGAGAAACGTATCTGCCATTTCCGCGCGCGCCATTGCGTGGCCTGCCAGCAAGGCATCGCACAGATCTTGCCAATCCAGCAACGGCTCTGCTGCGTCAAAGGGGATGATTTCCATGCTCATGGGCGCCACCTTGGCGCAATAATGCAGCGTTTTCCAGTTTTTTGCGTATTTCGCTCCGGCCCCTCAGGTAAATACACCTTTCAACGCTGTTGGGACAGGTTGCCAGTATCCGTTCGCTTTAGGCGGCGTGATGCAAGTGATAGGCGACCAGTTCGGCCAGGTCGTTGGCAGATGTATTTTGCGGCAGGCAGGCGCAGGCATTGGT
>JALSJL010000361.1 GCA_026989405.1 Marinosulfonomonas sp.
CCGGTTTGGCGACGAGCGCGGGTTTTTCTGCGAAAGCTGGAACCGCGGGGTTCTGGCGGAACACGGGATCGATCTGGATTTCGTGCAGGACAATCATTCGCTGTCGGCCGCCGTCAACACCGTGCGCGGCCTGCATTTTCAGGCGCCGCCGAATGCCCAGGACAAGCTGGTGCGCTGCGGGCGCGGTGCGCTGTTTGACGTGGCGGTGGATATCCGGGTGGGCAGCCCCACCTATGGCGCCTGGTTCGGGATCGAACTGAGCGCGGAAAATGGCAGACAACTGCTGGTGCCCAAGGGGTTCCTGCACGGGTTTGCCACAAAAGCGCCCGATACCGAGATCATCTACAAATGCACCGATTATTACGCCCCCGCCAGCGATGGCGCGGTGCGCTTTGACGATCCGGCGATCGGCATCGACTGGGGCCTGAGCGGCCCTGCGGTGCTGTCGGACAAGGATGCCGCCGCACCCCTGTGGGCGGAGTTTGACAGCCCGTTTGTGTGGGAGGGGTAGGGGATGAAACTGCTGGTAACCGGCGGGGCCGGGTTCATCGGATCGGCCGTGGTGCGGCGCGCCGTGGCGCAGGGGCACGAGGTGATCAACCTCGATGCGCTGACCTATGCGGCCTGTCTCGACAATGTCGCACCGGTGGCCGATGCCCCGGGTTACACCTTCATAGAGGCTGATATCCGCGATCGCGCCGCACTGGACCGGGTGTTTGACACCCACGGCCCGGATGCGGTGATGCATCTGGCCGCCGAATCCCATGTGGACCGCTCCATCGACGCCCCCGCCACCTTCATCGACACCAACATCACCGGCACCTGCACATTGCTCGAGGCGGCGCGGCGCTACTGGCAGGGGCAGGGGCGGCCCGCCACGTTCCGGTTTCATCACATTTCCACCGACGAGGTGTTCGGCAGCCTCGGGGCGACCGGCAAGTTCACCGAGCAAACGCCATATGATCCGCGCAGCCCCTATTCGGCGTCCAAGGCGGCGTCCGACCATCTGGTGCGGGCCTGGCACGAGACCTACGGGCTGCCGGTGGTGCTGAGCAATTGTTCGAACAATTACGGGCCGTATCACTTCCCCGAAAAGCTGATCCCGGTGGTGATCCTGAACGCGCTGGCGGGCCGCGACATTCCGGTCTACGGCGCCGGGGAGAACGTGCGTGACTGGCTTTATGTGGAGGATCACGCCGAGGCGCTGCTGGTTGTGGTGCAGAACGGCGAGGTCGGGCGCAGCTATAATATCGGCGGTGAGAACGAGGTGCGCAATATCGACATCGTACACAAGATATGCGCCATTCTGGACGTCAAACGCCCCGCGCCCGCGCCGTATTGCGATCAGATCACCTTCGTGACCGACCGCCCCGGCCACGATGCGCGCTATGCCATCGACCCTGCCCGCATCCGCGAGGAACTGGGCTGGCGCCCGTCGGTGACGCTGGATCAGGGGCTGGAACGGACGGTGCAGTGGTATCTGGACAACGAACCGTGGTGGCGCGCCCTGCAAAACCGTGAGGGGGTTGGGCAACGGTTGGGAACCGGGCTGTGAGAAACCGGCTTCTTCTGTTCGTAAATATCCCCGCCGGAGGCTTGCTTTTCCACGGGAAAAGCAAATTTTCATGCCTCCGGCGGGGATATTTGGAAACAGAAGAAACAAGGGGGCAGGGCGGATGAGCATCCTTGTTTTTGGCAGGACCGGGCAGGTGGCGCGCGAGCTGGGCGCGCTGGAGGGCACGCATTGTCTGGGGCGCGATCAGGCGGACCTTGGCGATCCGGCGGCCTGTGCGGCGGCAATTGGGGCGGCGATGCCGCAAGCGGTGATCAATGCCGCCGCTTACACGGACGTGGACAGGGCCGAGGATGAGGAAGCGCTGGCAAGCGTG
>JALSJL010000362.1 GCA_026989405.1 Marinosulfonomonas sp.
GGAAGGGCAAGAACGACCGGGGACGTCCCCAAGCCGTGGTCGGCGCGGAACCGGTGCAGCTGCGCATCTGGCACGCGCGGCTCGGCAACGATCGGGTGACCGACGAAATCGCAACGCATCCCGGCGGCTTCCATGTAGGGCGGCTCAAATGGCAGCAAGGCAAGAACCTGGTCGATATGGCGCGCCATCCTTGCCGCCCGGCCCGCCCGCCAGGCCCAGACCGAGGGCGCAACGTAGTGAACCGTTCGGATCTTCGAAGACGCGCGCACCTTGCTGGCGACGCGCAGGCAGAAATCCGGGCTGTCGATGGTGATCAGGACATCGGGCCTGAAGCGCAGGGCGGCACGGGATGTTTCATGCATGCGACGCCGCAAATGCGGGTATCTGGGCAAAACCTCGGAAATGCCCATGACGGAAAGCTCGCTCATGTCAAACAGGCTGTCCAGCCCCTGAGCCTGCATCAGAGCGCCACCGACGCCGGCAAAATCGACATCGGGGCGCAACTGCCGCAGACCGGCCATCAGTGCGCCACCCAGCTTGTCGCCCGAGGCTTCGCCGGCAATCAGGAAAACACGCATCACACCGCCTCGCGGACCAGCAGGAACAGGCCCAGCCGGTCGCAGTCTTTCACCACCCTTTGCGCGTCGACCACCAGAACGCCACCGGCGGCAATGACAATGCCGTCCAGCCCGGCGGCATGGGTCGCGGCGACGGTTTGCGGCCCGATCGTGGGCAGGTCGATGCGCCTGTCCTGCCCCGGTTTGGGCGCCTTGAACAGGATACCACCGTTGGCCTGACCGGCCAGTCGCCCCAGCATTGCATCTGTGCCCGCGGCGTCTTCACGCGCGACCTCGCGGCCGTTCGCGATGACACAGGCCTGACCCTGGTCATCGCGCCCCAACTGCTCCAGAACGGCGTCCCCGATGGCTGCATCGCGCAAATGGCTCCCGGCTGGCCGCTTGCGGGTCGCAACGCCCGTCCGGGGCAAGAGCTCGGGCGCAATTTCATGGGCCGCCCGGATGGCCAGACCGTGTTCCTCGAACAGTTCCAGAACCACCCGAAGCGCGCCATCGTCACCGCGCCCGATCGCCTCGACCATCCGTGGCACCAGCGGCAGCGTTGCCGCGTCGATCTGGCCCGGATCGAGCGCCGGACGCTGAATTGCGCCGGCAAAACAGACCTCTTCGAACCGCTCACCCCGCAGCCGTTGCAGGAAGCTGCCCAGGTTCTCGATGCGAAAGGTCTCGGCAGTGCGGCCGCAGTTGGCGTCAATTTCAAAGCCGGACAGGCTGAATATCCGAAAGTCGACGCCGCGCGCCTCAAGCCGGTCTGCCAAGTAGACCGGCAACCGCCCCCGACCTGCGACAAGCGCCAACATCCGCCGGCTACCCGGGCGTCAGAAATGAACGATCCGACCCCGCAAGGATGAAGGCCAGCATTTCACGCGAATGTTCGGTTTCGGCTGTTTCCATCAGGCTCCGGGCACGCTCCTGAAAGGACCCCTCGCCGCTGGACAGCGCCTGAAACGCGGCCCGCAACTCATTGATCTCGGACCGAGAAACCCCGCGTCTTTTCAGCCCGACAAGGTTCAGCCCGTCCAGTTCCCCCCGCGGCCCCTGGACCAGGCCGAACGGGATCACATCATGAGTGACCATTGTCACCGCCCCGATGATGGCGCCACGTCCGACCCGGACAAACTGATGAACGCCCGAAAGGCCACCGATGATGACATCGTCCTCGATGACGCAATGGCCACCCAGAGCGGCCTGGTTGGCCATCACGACACGATCGCCGACCTGGGCGTCGTGGCCCACATGCGCCCCGGTCATCAGAAGGCAATCATCGCCCAGCCGCGTGACGCCGCCGCCGCCCC
>JALSJL010000363.1 GCA_026989405.1 Marinosulfonomonas sp.
GGCCGTGCGCATATTCACCGGCGCACCGGTGCCGGCCGGCGCAGATCGCGTCGTGATCCAGGAAGACGTGGAGCGCGACGGGAAATTCATCGCTCTGCTCGTGCCCCCGGAAAAGTCGCGCCATATTCGCCCGGCCGGCGCCGATTTTCGCACCGGCGACACATTGGCCGCCCCGCGCCTTCTGCGCCCCGGTGATATTGCCCTGTTGGCGGCCATGAACATCCCTGAAATCAAGGTTGCCCGCAAACCTGTCGTGGCGCTGATCGCCACGGGCAATGAACTGGTGATGCCGGGGGAAGAGCCTGAGCAGGACCAGATCATCGCCTCCAATTCCTTCGGGTTGAAGGCGCTGGCCGAAGCCGCCGGCGCCCGGGCCCGGATGCTGCCGATTGCCCGCGACAACGAGGCTTCTCTGAAAACCGCTTTCGCACTGGCCGAAGACGCAGACCTAGTCGTGACGATCGGGGGCGCGTCGGTCGGCGACCACGATCTGGTGGGCAAGGTTGCACAGACCCTTGGGCTTGAGCGCGCATTCTACAAGATCGCCATGCGCCCCGGCAAACCGCTGATGGCGGGCCGGCTTGGCGAAAGCGTTCTTCTCGGACTTCCCGGTAATCCCGTGTCGTCAATGGTTTGCGGGCATGTTTTCATGTTGCCGGCCATCCGGGCCATGCAGGGCCTGCCACCGCGACCGGCACCGCGTTCGCGCGCGCGGCTGGCCGCTCCGCTTCCGGAAAACGGCGCGCGCGAGCACTATATGAGGGCGCGTGTGGAAAACGGTGAAATCCGCGCTTTCGATCGGCAGGACAGCGCTTTGTTGACGGTGCTGGCCGAGGCCAATGCGCTGCTGGTGCGGCCGGTTGGCGATGGGGCACGCAAGGTGGGGGAGGATGTCGAATATTTGCCGATCTGAAGGGACGTGCTCGGCCGGTTGACACATAAAGGGAACAGGTCTAGAACATTTGTGAACGCCTGACTTACGGGCGAACCACTCTGACACGGAGGTTTGGGCAAATGCTGACCCGCAAACAACTGGATTTGTTGAATTTCATCCACAACCGGGTGCAACGCGATGGTGTGCCACCGTCGTTTGACGAAATGAAAGAGGCGCTCGACCTTCGGTCCAAGTCCGGCATCCACCGCCTGATCACGGCCCTTGAAGAACGCGGCTTCATTCGCCGTCTTGCGCACCGCGCCCGGGCCATAGAAGTCGTGAAGCTGCCAGACGCGCTGACCGGCGGCCATTCCGGCAAGACCGGGTTCACTCCGCGCGTGATAGACGGCGACCGGGCCGCGCAACCTGCACAAGCCATGCCGGTCGAGGCGATCCATGCCAGCGAGCTGCCGATCATGGGCCGCATCGCTGCGGGCGTGCCGATCGAGGCCATTGAGGATGGCGCCCGCAACATCGCCGTTCCGGGCACCATGCTGCAGGGCAACGGCAATCACTACGCCCTTGAAGTCAAAGGTGATTCGATGATCGACGCCGGCATCAACGACGGCGACGTGGTGATCATCCGCGAAGGTCAGACGGCAGACAATGGCGATATCGTTGTGGCAATCGTGGAGGGCCATGAAGCGACGCTGAAAAAATTCCGCCGGCACGGCAATTCCATCGCTCTGGAAGCGGCCAATCCGGCCTACGAAACCCGCGTGTTCCGCGACGATCAGATCAAGGTTCAGGGGAAACTGGTCGGGTTGATCCGCAGTTACTGACCGCTGGCGCGTTCGGCTGCGCTTTCGCGTACCGCTCGGCTGTTCCACAGCCTCTGCCCGGCAACCGAGCGTGTGCTCAGCAGCCGCGCCCCATCGCGCCCGGCCACAATGGCCAATGCTCCGGTGTCACGCAGGCGCACCGGGTCATAGATG
>JALSJL010000364.1 GCA_026989405.1 Marinosulfonomonas sp.
TCTTGCAGTGCGCGAAATGATCGAAGGCGGCGACGTGTTCGCAGTAAAACGGGTCTTGCGGTCGAACAGCAATGACTTGCCGGCCGGAGTCCCTCTTCGCATCGAATTGCGCGAAGCGGATCACCTTGCAGATGACCGCCTCGGCCGCCGCGACGGCACATCCAACAGAATCGTTCACGGAATTGAATATGACCGCTTAGGTCGGCGGGTCGCATACTGGATGTATCGCGATCACCCGGGCGATCAGAATACCACAGGGTCGTTTAAAACGGTCCGTGTTCCGGCAGCCAAAGTGGCACATTTGTTTGAGCGCCAGCGCGTGCAGAATCGCGGTGTGCCTTGGGGCGCGCCGGCGATGCGTGCCATCCGTGATGTTGATGACTGGCAGCGCGCTGAACTGGTGCGGAAAAAAACAGAGGCCTGCATGGTCGGGATAGTTTTCGGCAATGACGAGGACCAAATGTCGATGGCCCCCACGGTTCAGGATGCCGATGGAAACCTTGTCGAGCAGTTTGAACCAGGGCTGATTGCATACGCCCGCGGCGGCAAAGATATAAAGTTCAACACGCCGGGCAGCACAGCAGGCGTTTACGAGTGGCACCGCGTGCAACTCCATATTATCGCGGCTGGTTTCCGCGTTCCGTATGCATTGATGACAGGTGATTTGAGCCAGACAAACTTCTCTTCATCCCGCATGGGGCTGAATGAGTTCCGGCGAATGGTAACACAATTGCAACACCAGACGGTGATCCCGATGTTTTGCGAGCCGGTCTGGCGGTGGTTTATCGATATGGCACAGGTCGCCGGCAAGTTGCCGGCCGACAAGGAAATCAGCGCCACATGGACGCCCCCACGTTTCGAGAGCGTCAATCCGCTGCAGGATGCGCAGGCGGATATGCTCGAGGTCCGCGCCGGATTTGCCAGCCTCCCGCAGCAAATTGCGCGACGGGGGCAGGATCCGGAGCAACTGCTCGATGACTGGGCAGCATTCGCGGCGAAGGTTGACGACAAGAACCTCGTCTTCGACAGCGACCCGCGTCTTGTAACCAAGGCCGGTCTCGCGCAGTCGACCGATCCGACCCAGCCCGGCGACGGACAGAACAATACGTAACAACAGGAGAATACCATGGCGAAAGACATGTTGAACCTGCCCGTGCTCGGGCGGGCTGCCACCGTCGTGCCCGGCGCGATCAACAAGGATGAGCGGACCATCGATGTGGTCTGGACCACCGGTGCCACCGTGCGACGGTCGCGCTGGGAAGGGTGGGATACCATCGTCGAGTATGACGAAGAACTGGTCGTATCGCCTGATGCGGTCCGGCTCGAGCGTTTGAATGATGGCGCGCCGTTCCTGGAATCGCACATGTCCTGGGGGCTGAATTCTGTTCTGGGCAACGTGGTGCCGGACTCCGTGAAGATCGAGGGCGGCGAAGGTCGGGCCACGATCCGGCTGACCTCGGCGCCGGATGCCGAGTCCATCGTTCACCGCATCCTCGAAGGGTCGGTGAACAAGGTCTCTGTCGGTTACCGCGTCCATAAGTTCGAAATCGAAAAGCGCGACGGCGAGCGCGAGTTGTGGCGCGCCGTCGACTGGGAACCATACGAGATTTCGGCGGTCTCAATGCCCGCCGACCCCGGTGCATCTATCCGTGCCGACGAGGCCGGAGAGGATCGGCTCCACCCGTGCGCCATTATCCGGCGCGACACAAATGCCGCTGCTGCGGAAAAAACGAAAGGAAAGATCATGAAGAAGAACAAGCAGGCGGCAACCGGTGCCGCGAAAACCGGCCGCCAGGCCGACACCATCGAGCATCGCTCGGTGGGCGCGAATAACGACGCGGTGCGCAGTTTCGATGAT